>JAYEHR010000036.1:0-6352 GCA_034659615.1 Methanobacteriota archaeon
TCACCAAGAACTTCGAGATGTTTGTATTCTTCTTTCAAAGCAAAATCAGTTAGGGAGTTCATAAGTAAGTATACGCAATCATAAAATATAAATATACTGTTTCTAAATGGGTTTATCAAAATTCTCAATAATAAATAAACAGAGGTTCTGCACGATGTGTCTTGGTTTCTACTACTGCAAAACCAGTTGATACAACAAGATTTTTTTGTGGATTTACAATAAAACCATAATGCCTCTGAATGGGTCTAACTGTAGAATACACAATATCATTGTTTTTTACAAGCCTTTTAGCTCTACTTGGAGCCTTTGATAATTCATATTCTTGAAAACTATCAATCTTTCCTCTTGTTATTGACCCAGTATCTAAATACAAAATAGTTTGGGAGGGATATTTTTTGCCAATACTTTCTTTATTTGAGTTGACGACATCCCCCAGCTTGCATTCCTTCCACTCACCCATCACTTCATCCCCTCCAGCCTTGTAAGCATCTCAACCGCCCCGATATCCATTTTCGAGAATGCAAACCATTTCTTTCCGAGGTCTTTCAGGGAAGCGCCGAAATGGTAGATTGTTTTGAAGGTATCGCATTTTGCGATGCCAGAATCTTCATTGGACATCACAATCTGTGATTTCCAATTCGAAATTTCATCGTCATTAAGCTGAAAGCAATATTCATCAGGAAAACCGCTCATACCAGCTTCACCCTTTTCAAATTCCCCTTTATCAACTCATTCAGCTTCTCTTCTTCCTCCAACTGCCCCTCAAACTCCGCTTTCAGCTTTCTGAACCGCTCATTAAAATCAAAATTGTCCTCTTCCACAGGCAACCCCACATATCGCCCGGGCGTCAATACATAATCAAGTTCACGCACCCGCTCAATTGAGGCGGAATTGCAGAATCCCTTCACATCTTTATAATCGCTGTCAGGATTGCGCCAGTTGTGATAGGTTCCGGCAATCCTTTCGATATCCTCTTTTGAGAATTCACGGGTCCTGCGGTTGATGAGATGGCCCATGTTCCGCGCGTCGATGAACAGGATCTCGTCTGTCCTGTTCCTGTATTTGCCGTTGGCTTTGTTCCTGCTGAGGAACCAGAGGCTGGCAGGTATCTGTGTGTTTAAGAACAGTTTTGGCGGAAGGTTCACGATGCAGTCAACCATACGGGCTTCCACAAGCTCCTTTCTGATCTCGCCCTCACCGGATGATTTGGAGGTGAGCGAACCTTTCGCCAGCACAAAACCGGCAATTCCGCTCGGGCTTAAATGGTAAATGAAATGCTGTATCCAGGCGTAATTGGCATTGCCTGTAGGTGGGACACCGTATTTCCATCTGCCGTCCTTGCGGAGCAGATCACCGCTCCAGTCGCTGTCGTTAAAAGGAGGATTGGCAATGACGTAATCTGCTTTCAGGTCTTTTTGATTGTCGTTCAGGAAAGAGCCTTCGTTGTTCCATTTCACCTGTGAGCTCTCAATGCCGCGAATGGCAAGGTTCATCTTGCACAATCGCCAGGTGGTCTGGTTGCTCTCCTGCCCGTAAATCGATATGTCGTTTATTTTTCCCTGATGTTCATTAACAAACTTTTCAGATTGCACAAACATGCCGCCTGACCCGCAGCATGGGTCAAACACCCGTCCCTTGTAAGGCTCAAGCATCTCTACCAGCAATTCAACCACACTTCGCGGGGTGTAGAACTGCCCGCCCTTTTTGCCTTCAGCCAGGGCAAACTCCCCAAGAAAATACTCGAACACATGGCCAAGAATATCTGCACTTCTGGCTTTTGCATCACCAAGCGCGATATTGCCCACCAGATCGATCAGACCGCCAAGACTTGTCGGGTCCAGATTGCCACGTGCATAGACCTTTGGCAAAACCCCCTTAAGCGAGGGATTCTCCTTCTCGATCGCATCCATCGCATTATCAACATCTTTACCGATCTCTGGCTGTTTGGCTTTTGACTGAATATATGACCAGCGGGCTACCGGAGGAACGAAAAAGACATTCTCTGCTTTGTATTCATCCCTGTCTTCAGGGTCAGCTCCTGCATAATCTCCCTCCCCGGTTTGCAACTTGTCATGCAATTCATCAAATGCATCTGATATGTATTTCAGAAAGATAAGACCCAGAACTATGTGTTTGTATTCGGCAGCGTCAATATTCTTTCTGAGTTTATCCGCTGCTTTCCAAAGTTGTTTCTCAATAGGTTCTTCTTGAGCTTTATTGGCATTTTTAGCCATTTTATCTCCTCAATGAGTTAGAATTATATATGTTATATGAAAATATTAAATAGTTTGCATACACGACCAAAATTCAAGTTTCTAATTTCAGTAGTTCATTAAAATTTCCTTATATTTGTAAGCATCCATTCCTTACCTCAGGCAATCTACCACAGACCTGACTTCCATTTTTTTCCTGGTCATATCGTAAATATTCAGTTAGCTAAAAGCAAACTGTCATATTTGGGATCTAGAATTGTGATTCTGGTGCCTGCAAGTCTCCTGGTCGCCAGCCTCCGGGTCCCAGGCCCCCGAGTTGCGCCTCGGGAGGGCGCGTCCGTTTCGCTATCACGTAAAATAGAAGATTTTACGGGAGATTCTGATTTACAATTCGAATCACGCTCAAGCGGACTAATAAAGAATCTTGTATCAACCGGTGATAGTTGATATCTCCTGTAACTCCTGCACATCTACAAGAGAGGTTGCTTTTTCAACCATTTCCCTGTCCAGAGTGACCAGGGGAATGTTAAAATCTCTGGCAACCTGTATCACAATGGCATCCATGCCCCTCACTCCAATACTGGCGGCAATGTCTGCGGCATCTGTTGCACTGTCGGTGTTAAGTTCTACGAAGTTGATCGTGTCGATCGCGAGCAGATCGTTCTTTACTCTCATAGCAAGTTCTTTTGACCCGGTCCTTCGTTTTATGGCAGCAGTGATCTCGACCAGAACGATATATGGCTCAATAGCAAAATGTTGGCCATCCTTTACTTTTCGCAAAAGATCCTTTGCTGCCAGATGGTCCTTTTCCTGTCTCCGTAGGGCTGCAACGATCACGGAACTATCAAGACATATTTTCACAAGCTCACCACGTTTTGTCTCTCTGTTGTCTGATCTCCTCGGCAGCCGACAGGTCTGTCCACATATTTGATATGTCCTCAGAAGCACTCATCAGATCATCCCAGGCCATATCAGATCGTTGTTTATCTGATTCCATGCCAATAATCAGTTTCCTGACCTCAGCAAGTTCATGCGATAGGTGATCCAGATGTTCTTTGACCATTTCCATATCCTGCATTTATGCTATTCCTCCACATCCAGATATGATGCTGTTATTATTTATTCATGTTTGCTCAAGCTCCCGAGCCCGAGTCGCGCCTCGGGAGGGTGCGTTCACTTTCGCTGGCGCTCAAGCGGACTAAAGGTTGTGCTTTTTGGACCACTCCCTGCTCACACAAATCTTAAATATCGTTCCAAAGCTATTTCCTGTATGCAGAAGATCACCGGCATGGAACTCTCGCCCAGGAAGATCGAGTACCTGAAGTTCCTTCTTGAACGGGGCGATACTGTGCGCACCAGTCAGATGGCATCCCATCTGGGAGTGGATCCTTCAACGGCCACGAAGACCATCAATGAACTTGCGGATGCAGGGTATGTGAAACATACGCCGTATCGGGGCGTTAGCCTGACGGATAGAGGCAAGGAGTACGCGGAGTTCCTTGTGAAGCGGCACCGTATACTCAGCCTGATGCTGAACCACTATGGACTTTCATCTGAGGAGGCATGCCAGGAAGTGGGCAGGTTCGAGGGGTATGTGTCACGCTATGCCATTGACCGCATATGCAGTTCGATGGGACATCCTACAGTGGGGGTCTGTGGACGGATCGCACACGATGGGTGCGATATACCCCCAGAGGAGTGAGCGGTTCAGTCGTTCCCAAGGAGCTGCTTGATCTTCTCAAGTACAGCGATGGCATCGGTTTGTTTGATGTCCACTTCGTGGTCTTTACAGAACATGGCAAGTGCGTCTGCGTCCCGGGAGGAGAGTATATCCGCATTCGTTGCATCCTTGATGATACCCAGATAGCTGCGCTGTGGGTAATGGGTATGTTGTGCGATCCCGAGCAGGCGCTGTGTGGCGGGGGGGTCGATGAGACCAGCGGCCTGTGCAGCATTGAGAGTTTGCCTGATATTGACCATGGGGGTCGATACCGGTTCGTGCGTTTCGGGATTGGTGGTGACAGCGACCTCATCGTCGGCCTCGAGGACACCATCACGGTACCATTCATAGATCTGTCCCACACCGATCATCCCGTGGCGATCCAGTTCCGAGGCACGCAGTGCACCCATGCTGCACCCACCGACCACGGCGATCCCTTTCTTCATTGCTGAGAGGATCTCACGGTGTGCGACCGCAGCCCTGTCAAAGAACACGCCATCGATAATACCAATGATATCAAACCCCTGTCCTGTGACCTTTGTCACATCGCCACGACGGACAGGCGGGCGGTAGGTGGCGTCCAGGACCTGGCTGGCATCGCTGTGGCTGATGCTTGTACCGGTGAACACCACTGCCCGCGTCCTCGTGTCGCTCATATCTTTGGCCTGCGTTTCCAGGGTTTTTCCCGGCTGGTGCTCTGTTTGCGTGCGATCTTCATACGTTTGCCCACGCGCTCACGGTCCAGTGTGTACAGCTCAAACCCGGGTATCAGGACACGCACCACCGGTATGGCAATGCTACGACGCGACAGGTCCACAATAATGGCACTGTCAGTGATCGTGCGTAGTTCGGATAGCACATGCTCGATATTCTCGGCGGGAGAGGAGGACGAGTGGTCTGCGAGTTCTGAAAGGCTGGCGGTCTCATGACCGTCCTCATACCAGAACCGGTTCATACGTTTCATTCGCTCATACCCGATCTGGCGCACGAACTCCTCGCGAGCCGTGTCCTCGCGGGCCCCGTGGATCTGCACAACACGGGACTGTGCGGCCTCGGTGATCGCCCGTCTGACCGCGATCTCAGGTTTGAGATGAGATCCCGCACCCATGACCAGCAGGGCCGGGTCTTCCAGTTGTATATCGTCGGTGGACGCGACCACTGTGGTGATGTCGGTATCATGTGATAGCACCCACAGTTTGATATCCACTCCCTTGTCCCTGAACTTCTGCACCAACCCGTAGCTGATGCCATCCTCAGGTGTGAGGAGCAGTTCCCTGCCGCTGTTGCGATTGAACTCGGCCATGCTCAGGGCATCACGCTCGATGACCTCGAGCAGACCATGGAGAATGGCCTCCTCCATGACACTGCCGGCGGCCAGTCCGTTCGTATTGCTCCTGAACAATTTTGCGGACTGCCCCGGTGCATCGTACGGATGATATACCGCATTGGACGGTACGAAGACATCCCTGTTCTGAAGGAGGTCATATCCCAGGGTCCATTCGACCAGGGCATCCTCTGCAAGCGGCTCAGGTAGCAGGAGCGTGGCAGGGTCGAGGGCATAATGGTCTTCTGCAGCTTCCTGGCACGTACCGATGATCTCCGGGGCAGAGACATTCTCGGTCACATCCATGTTAACGCCATTGCGCTCGGCAAGACAACGCTCGAACCCTTCCATGATCGCAGAGATGCGTGCCTGTGGCTCGTTGGCACCTTTTCCTGAATAGATGGATATGGCTCCTTCTGCGGCACTGGGGCGGATGGTCGAGAATATGGGGATGCCTACTCTATCAAGGTCCGTAATACTGGCCACCCTGGTGATCCCTATCTCATCCAGATGGTTCTGGACATTATCCAGTGAGGCGCCCTCATCCAGTACACGCTGCGTACCTTCCATGTAACGCAATGCTCGATCAATGATTATCTCTGACATGAGTATCGGAAATCTTTTGCATGCGTTATATTACTTACGATTACGGCAGAAAACTCTGCATGAAGCACAAACTATATATATCATCACTGCTTGAATATATGTTCAACATCCTGCCAACAGAGCATATCTGAGGGGATATGAATGCCGGGCAGACGTTGTTTTTGGATAGCTATTGAAGAGACAGGAGGATATAATATGAGAAATACCGTAAAGGTCTACGATACATACGACCGTAAAAAAGGAGAGACAGTTTATCATTCCATAGTCGATGGACAGGCGGGAGATGAACTGGACGCCGAGGAACTTGAACTGTACAAGTTCATAGTTGGCGGCATGCAGGCCAAATGACCTGCAAAACCTATTTTATACTATAATTCCATACGTCTGTTGCATGTATGATGTTCATTCAGTTCGAAAGGATTTTCCAGTGGTAGAGTCACTCATCTATCTTGACAATGCTGCAACGACCCAGACACCATTGCCTGCTGT
>JAYEHR010000036.1:6452-51955 GCA_034659615.1 Methanobacteriota archaeon
TGTGTGTGAGCGATCCGGAACTCCTCGAGCCGATATATGTTGGAGGCGGAGCCGTCCATATGGTCACTGCCACAGGGTTCGAACTGGAGCCCAGCCCAGGCAGGTTCGAGGCCGGGACCCCGAACATACCGGGCGTCATCGGTCTGGGCCGTGCTGTGAAGTATGTGCAGGACATCGGGGTGTCGGACATCGATGCGCATGAGAAAAAACTTGCCCGGGATGCTGCAAACCGTCTATCAGAGATCAACGGGGTACAGGTATACGGTCCGGAAAAGAGGGCCTCGGTGGTGCCGTTCAATGTGGAAGGCATGAATCCCCACGACGTTGCCATGATACTGGATGAGACAAAGGGGATCTGTGTGCGCAGTGGATATCACTGTGCCATGCCCGGGATCACACATCTGGGACTCGAGGGTACGGTCAGGGCATCCTTTGCCCTGTACAATACTGCCGACGAGGTGGCCATGCTGGTGGATACGGTCGCACAGGTCGCGTCGCTTGCAAAGTGAAGCAACCGATCCACCGGGGGTCGGTCAGGTTGTGATCATTCCATCATCAGTTCGGTCAGGCTTGCCCTGGCCTCTGCGATCTCCTTATTGGAAAGTGTGATGTCAATGTCCCTGCCTCGTAGTTGCAATGCATCTCCTCTGACAGTACCGATCACGGAATGCGGCACGTCGCCGAGCATGTCACACACAGCGTCCGGGTCTGCAGTGGTGAGGATCGCCCTGGCATGGGATTCGGAGAACAGGAGATCGTCCGGACGCAGGTCTGCGCCGACATCATTCAGATCGATGTTGGCTCCGATATCGTCACACATCTCACACAGTGCGATTGCCAGTCCTCCCAGGGACACATCATGGGATGACGTTACCTTGCCACTCTCCACGGTCCGGATCATCGAGTCGATGACCGCGGTTGCGTTGTCCGGGACCACCGGTACATGGCCATCCTTTGCCCTGCCGAGCAGGGAATAGTACTCCGAGCCCCCCATCTCGTCAACGGTCACTCCCACAAGGATGACGGTATCGTGCTCGTTCACGAACGTGCTTGGAGGAACGGTGTTCATATCCTTCACCGTACCGATCAGGCCGATCGAAGGGGTCGGCAAGATTGCCGTACCGTGCTCCCCACTTTCATTATATAGAGAAACGTTGCCGCCTACCACCGGGATGGAGAGATCGCGTGCCTCATCACCAAGACCCAGGATCGCCTGTTTGAACTCCCAGTAGATATCGGGTTTCTCAGGATTGCCAAAGTTCAGGCAATCCACAAGGGCGATCCCCTGTCCGCCTTTGACCGCGATGTTCATGGCGTTCTCGAGCAGGGTGCCCCGGCCGCCCTGGTAGGGATCCAGATAGGTATGCCTGGGATTGCATCCACAGGACATGGCAAGACCCATGTCGCCGGATATGCGGAGCACGGCTGCATCCCCGCCCGGTTTGGCTACGGTCCGGGTTTGTACCTCATGGTCGTACTGGCGATATATCCATTCCCTGGATGCTACGTTGTGAGAGGACAGTACGTTCAGGACCGCTTGTTTGAGATCGTCCGGAGTATTGGGCTTCTCCCCCACGTCACGTGCGGGGGGTGCTGTTGAGGGACGCTCGAAGGTGGGAGCGCCCTCGGTGAGGAGCTTGATGGGAATATCACAAACGGTCTCGTCCTCGAAATCAATGGTGAAGTTCAGGCGCTCGGTGAATTCCCCGATCACACTGGCGTGGAGATCATACTTGTCCGCCACCGCGAGTATGGCATCGACGTTATCGGGTTCGACCTCCAGCAGGATACGCTCCTGGGACTCTGAGATGAGGATCTCAAAGGCCGTCATACCGGTCTCCCGGAGGATGACATTATCTGCTACGATGTGAATGCCCAGGTTGCCCTTGGCTGCCATCTCGGAACTGGCACCTGCAAGACCCGCTGCACCCAGGTCCCTGCAGGACAATATGTGCCCGGTCCCTATGCTCTCAAGGGTCGCTTCTATGAGAAGTTTTTCTGTGAACGGGTCGCCGATCTGTATGCTGGGGCGGTCCTCGGCCTCGGAGGATTCCGAAAGGTCACGGGATGCGAACGATGCACCCCCCAGCCCATCACGACCCGTTGTTGAACCCATGAGGATGACCTTATTGCCTGACTGCTGCGCACAGGCGGTCACGATCATGTCCTCACGAGCAAGGCCGACACAGACAACATTGACAAGCGGGTTGCCGCTATATGTTTCATCAAAGAAAGCCTCTCCCCTGACCACGGGTACACCGATGCAGTTCCCATAGCCGGAAATGCCTTCGATGATGTGTTCGAACAGGTACAGGTTCTTGGGAGTATCCAGTGGTCCAAAATAGAGTGGGTCCATCAAGGCAATGGGACGGGCCCCCATGGAGATGATGTCACGCACGATCCCGCCAACACCGGTAGCCGAACCATTGTAAGGATCAACGTATGAAGGGTGGTTGTGACTCTCCATACCGATCGCCAGGGCCCAGCCATCCCCAAAATTAATGATCGCGGCATCGTCCCCGGGTCCGATGACCACCCGGTCGCCTGCGGACGTGAAGGTGCGGAGCAGGGGCGCACTGGAGCGATATGAGCAGTGCTCACTCCAGAGATTCAGGAAACAGCCCTGCTCAACAAGGTTCGGTTCTCGATTCATCTTTTCCATTATGATATTCAGGTCATCTTCAGGTAGCATCCATGCGCCTCGTGTTGTCTGGAAGTATAATTATGTTATTCTTGTTTGTGCCATAAATACACCATTGGTTAGATAAACATTTCTTTACCGGATGTCAGGGCTCCTCAAAGAGTATCTGGTCACCCACCGACAGGTGATGTTCATGTATCACTCCCGCTGGCATCTCGATCACATATTTTGCCTCTTCACCGGATGTGGCGAGACCTGTCCAGGCACGCAGGTAGGCGCTCTTCACAATGCGCTTATTTGCATCCAGGAACAGTACCTCGATGGGAAATGGCACGAAAAGCATGTGGAGGGATACTTTCCTGGACGATGGGAACACGAACACCAGGGCATGACCATCAGGAAGTTCTCTCCTGAACATCAATCCCCGGACCTGACCGATCAGACTCCTGGTGAACTCCACATCAGATGCAATGACCTAACCATTACCTTTTAATATCATTATTGATTACTCCCTATACCCGTTTATATCCATATAATCGCTATCAATAGATAACTATACCGGAGGAAATACCCGAAGATGAGTTCAGAAATGTGCCCAGTTTGCGGATTGCCAAAAGAACTGTGCATCTGCGAAGAAGTGGCTAAAGAACAACAGAGGATCACAGTGAAGGTCAACAGACGAAGATATGGTAAGGAAGTTACCGTCGTCGAGGGCTTCGATGCGAACGAGATCGACCTTCATGAGCTGTCAACCTACTTAAAATCGAAATTTGCCTGTGGCGGTACCGTAAAAGGAAGCGCTGTGGAATTACAGGGCAATCACCTGAGTCGGATGAAAGCTGTGCTGATCACAAAAGGATTCTCTCCTGATCAGATAAAGGACTAAGGATCATTTATAGAATAACTATCCTGCATGAACACGATGTAAACGATCTGCTGCCGGTCAATGTTATCCTGGACGATTTCAAGACCGGGGAGTTAGTATATGAAGCCTATCTACATGGACCATGGTTCCACGACCGCAGTCGATCCCGACGTGTTTCGGATCATGACCCCCTATTTCACAGAGATCTTTGGTAATGCTTCGAGCCTCCATTCATACGGGGAGCAGGCAACCGGGGGATTGAACGCCTCACGCCAAACCGTAGCCACTGCCATCGGAGCCCATCCAGAGGAGATCATATTCACATCAGGTGGTACCGAGTCCGACAACCTGGCGATCAAGGGCATCGCATACCGGAACCAGGATCGTGGCAGGCATATCATCACGTCCAACATCGAGCATCCTGCGGTCCGCAATACCTGTGCATATCTTGAGAAACACGGTTTTGAGGTCACGTATGTCCCGGTCAATGAACGGGGACTGCTGGATGTGGAATCGGTCAGGGAGGCCATCAGGGACGATACGATACTCATCACTGTCATGCATGCCAACAATGAGATCGGGACCATACAACCCATTGAGGAGATATGTGCCCTGGTCAGGGATCAGGGTATATACGTCCACACGGATGCGGTCCAGTCCATTGGGAAAGTGCCGGTGGACGTGACCCGGATGGGTGTGGACCTGCTGTCCATGTCCTCCCACAAGATATACGGTCCTAAGGGTGTGGGAGCCCTGTATGTCAGAAATGGCACGAACATCGAGGCTATCTCACACGGCGGATCCCATGAACGGGGAATACGCGCCGGTACGGAGAACATTCCCGGTATTGTCGGGTTCGCCAGGGCAATGGAACTTGCACAGGGTCGGTTCGACAGGGACTGCGAACATCTCCGATCCCTCCGGGACCGGATGATAGGGAAGATCCAGGACTCCATCGATCATGCTTATCTTAATGGTGATTGTGAACAACGGTTGGTGAACAATGTCAACATACGTTTCAGCTATGTGGAGGGTGAGGCAATGCTCCTTTTGCTCAATAATAAAGGCATAGCCGTCTCCACGGGATCGGCATGTTCGTCCAAGTCCCTCAAACCTTCCCACGTGCTTGAAGCCCTGGGTCTTGCACCTGAAGAACTGCACGGCTCGTTAAGGATCACGCTTGGCAGGGAGAATACCGTAGCTGAGGTGGATCGGGTGGTTGAGGCACTGGTCGAGATCATCGGGAAGCTCCGGGCTATGTCTCCCCTTGCACAATGATCCGGAGATGAATGTCATGATGTACAATGAGAAAGTGATGGATCATTTTACCAATCCCCGCAATGTTGGTGATATCAAGGATGCCGATGGTGTGGGAGAGGTGGGGAATCCAACATGTGGAGACATGATGACCATATATATCAAGGTCAAGGACGATATCCTCACGGATATCAAGTTCAAGACCTTTGGATGTGGTGCTGCGATCGCCACGTCCAGCATGGTCACTGAGATGGCCATTGGTAAGACGCTGAAGGAAGCGCTTAAGATCACGCGGGACGATGTCGCGGACGAACTCGGTGGACTGCCCCCGGTCAAACTGCACTGCTCGAACCTCGCCGCCGATGCCCTCCATGAGGCGATCAAGGACCATATGAAAAAGAAACAATGATCGATAACTACATTCAATAATGAATTCATGAAAACTACATGTGAGATCATGGTACAGAAGGTCCTGCCTTCTATCAGGGCTGAACTGGCACGGATCATGATGTGCGAACATGGCTGTACGCAGCAAGAGGTCGCGGAGGTTCTTGGACTATCAAGAGCTGCGGTTTCCCAGTACGTGAGCGAGAAACGTGGGGCAGAGGTTGCCTTTTCCGAAGAGACCCAGGATGAGATCGGCAAGTTCGCTTCTGAACTTCTGAGAGGACTTACACCGCAGGACAAGGTCAGGGGGATGTGCGAGGTGTGCAAGTACGTGCAGCGGTCCGGCTGGCTCTACAAGAACGCACCGGATGCGGGATACTGCATTCTGTGCGGGGACAGCGAAGGCCCTTGAAACGCAATCTCTGTATCAGCTGCAAGGGTAAAGGTCTCTGCGGAAGACCTCTCTGTCCGATACTTGAGAAGTTCAGGACCATAGAGACTGTCTCATCGGCAGTTTCCTCAGACGGCACGATCTTTGGGGCCTCACCACCGGCGGTCTTTGTTGGACGATCCGGATACCCGCAGGTACGTGCAGGACCCATGATCCCTCCTGAGATGGACGCTACCGCAGCGCAGCTCCTGGAGGATCCCAAACAGTTACTGAATATGGATATCCAGGACGTGATCGCAGAGCGTAGCCGACTTGTTCGGGCCAGTACGACCCTGGACATCAAGGAATCCTTCGATGATAAACTGCTCCTTAAATCCCAGGAACTCGCCCTTTCACGGAGCGCCGTGGATACGGAAGCAAAATTGAGCAAACCGTTATCCTGCAAACTGAAGTTCGATGATATACTGACACCTATGGGTCCTGTCGGAGAGCTAAAGGATTTCGATCTTGCTGAGAATCCGAAGGTGCCACGAAAAGTGGATTATCTTGTGTATGATACCGATGCCCTGACAAAGGATGCCGTATCCGAGCTGTTTGGTGGCGGGGTCGATTGCCAGCACATCACACGCCTCTTGTCGATCGGATTGCTGGGACAGGACCGCAGGCTCGTACCCACCCGTTGGTCCATTACCGCCACCGATGATATGGTCGGGAAGGAATTCATCGACCAGATCAGGGACTACCAGCCCATAAAGGAGATATCTGTCTTTAGCGGAGGGTGTTTTGGGAACTATTTCGAGATCCTTCTTGTACCGCGCATATATTCTTTTGAACTGCTGGAAATATGGATGAAGAACTCGGTCTGGTCCGGCAATTCCTCATGGATCGGCCAGGACATGGAGGGGCCGGATGGCAAGAAAGGATACTCCAACCTGGCTGGAGGATATTATGCAGCCCGACTGCCAGCCCTGGAATACATGGCCCGGATACGCAGACAGGCCACGGTGTTCATGATACGGGAGATCACTCCTGAATACTGGGCTCCGCTGGGGGTATGGGTGGTACGTGAGGCTGCCCGCAAAGCTCTGGAGAGCTCGCCACGTATATTTTATACTGTGGAGCAGGCACTGGATGACATGGCCACCCGGGTTCGTACCCCGGCCAGGGAATGGATTCCAACATCCCGGTTGTTGGATGATCTGAAGTTCCAGACCACTCTGGATGCTTTCCTGTAAGGTGGATGCATAAAACAATATAATCAGCAGGAGAATTAACAGGTATGACTGAAAAATGTATGGCTGAAAATACCGATAGACAATTGGTAGAAGTGCTGATCGAGAAGACGCAACAGCTCCTAAAGGAAAAACAGTATGATCAGGCTGCGGATGTTGCTGAGAAGGCGGTGAAGCATGCCCCGGGATCCGAGGATGCGTGGCTTGTCCGGGCTCATACCCTGATCGCAATGAACAATAATCAGGCAGCGCTTGAAGCCCTCGAACAGGCACTTGCCATACGCTCGGACCTTACCCCAGCCCTCCAGCTTAAGGGGAGCCTGCTGGTACAGCAGGGAGATCTGCAGGGTGCTCTGGAGGTATTTACTACAATATCTGAACTAGATCCTACTGAAAGGATGGCATGGTTCTCCAAAGCCAGTGTGCTTGGCGAGATGGGAGAATATAACCGGGCACTTGATGCTCTGGACCGTGCGATCGAGATCGATCCCCAGTGGCCGGAAACATGGTTCAACCGGGGACTGGTACTGTACAAGAGTGAGCAATACGAGGATGCCATCACAGCGTTCGAGAAAGCGATGGAACTTGTGGACGGGTACATTGAACCCATATATTTCAAGGGTCTTGCCCATCATGAACTCAGGCAGGAAAAGGAGGCGCAGGAGAGTCTATATACTGCTGCAGAAATGTGGTATATGAAAGGGCTGTTCAGCGAGGACGGATCCGAATACCAGAATGCACTGGCAGCAGTGGAGTCGGTACTGGATATGGACGTGAGTAATATGGACCTGTGGATATTGCGCGGGAAACTGCTCTTCAAGCTGGGATTCGCAGACGATGGTGCGGAGGTATTGTTCATGACGGCGGGTGTCTGTATGCAGAGCGATGATCCTGAGAATGCCCTGCGGGTCTATGATGTCCTGCTCGAACTACAACCGGACAACAAGCAGGCCTGGAATGACCTTGGCATGATCCTGGAGATGCTGGATCGTTTGGATGAGGCGGAAGCTGCATTCAAAAAAGTAGAATGATAGATATATTAATCATAAGGGACATCAGCTTTTTAAGATTCGAATTGAGTCAGGAATAAATAATGGAGTTAGCATAATAATGGACGTTCTCAATCCAGTGATCGTACTGCTTGTCCTTGCCGGACTGTACATGGCATGGAACATCGGTGCCAACGACCTTGCCAATGCCATGGGTACATCCGTCGGCAGTGGGGCATTGTCCCTCAAACAGGTGATCATCGTCGCAGGTGTTTTCGAATTCGTGGGTGCAGTGATGTTCGGAAAACGGGTCACTTCGACCATCGCGAAAGGAATCATACCCGTAGATGCCATAAAGATGATCGATCCACATATCGTTGTCATTGGCATGCTTGCCGCTATACTGGCTGCTGGATTCTGGATCACCCTTGCGACATTCTACAACCTGCCCGTGTCCACCACGCATTCGATCGTGGGAGCAGTACTGGGCTTTGGACTTGTCACAGCGTACCAGGGTCTCATCGCCCTCTCATCCATAGACTGGGGCCTGCTTGTGAAGATCGTGGGCAGCTGGCTGGTCTCTCCAATGCTGGGAGCGGTGCTGGCATATATTATTTTCTCCATCATACGGATATTGTTCCTTCAGAAAACCGACCACCCATACAATATCGAGAAGAAGTTCGTTAAACTCCAGATCCTGACAGCGTGTTACATTGCTTTTGCACATGGATCCAATGATGTTGCCAATGCGGTGGGGCCGCTCTATGCGGGACTGGATGCACTCGGTGCCGTTAATACCGTTGTCCCTACCTGGGTGATGGCTGTGGGAGGTCTTGGCATGGTGATCGGGCTGGCCACATGGGGATACCGTGTGATCGAGACCATTGGGACCAGGATCACTGAACTGACGCCGACCCGTGGTTTCTCTGCGGAGTTTGCGACCGCAACCGTTGTTGTGATACACAGTTTCAGTTCACTTCCCATATCTACGACCCATACCCTTGTGGGTTCTGTGATCGGGGTGGGACTGGCTGGCGGTCTTGCCGCAGTGGACCTGGGTGTTATATGGAGGATCGTAGCGTCCTGGGTCGTCACCGTACCTGCAGCGGCACTGACATCTGCAGTGCTATTTATTGGATTGATGGGTGTTGGATTATGAAAAAACTCGAATATATAAGATCTGTTCTGAATGTCTTTGCAAAATCACCGTTCAAACCGCTGGCAATGCATGCGAGTAAAGGAACGGAAACCGTACTGAAGCTCAGTGAGGCAATGGATGCCTACTGTAAAGGGGATATGGATCGGGTGGTGGTGCTCAGTGAAGAGATCGACATCATCGAACATGAGGCCGACGTGATCAAACAGACGATCCGTTCCCAGTTATCCTCCTCCATCATGCTGCCGGTCAATGCAGAGGACCTGCTCAGTTTCCTCAAGCCACAGGATTCCATTGCTGATGTGGCCCAGGATGTTGCCTACTGGCTGACCCTCCAGCATCAGGAGATCCCAGATGAGATCAAAGCGGGAATGCTTGAGATCATGGGCAAGACTGTCGAAATCGCACAGACGTATGAGACGCTTGTGGGTACGTTGAGTGATCTACTGGAGACGTCGTTTAGCAAAAAGGAGGTCGAGGAGGCACTTTCAATAGTACCTCGTGTGGAGGAACTGGAACATGAGGTGGATATTATCGAGAAACGGCTGGTCAGGCTCCTGTTCAAGGAACAGGATCAACTGGGCGGTACCGGTGTGTACCACCTGACAGAGCTGATCTTCACGCTGGGTGAAATCGCTGATAAGGCCGAAAATGCATCTGACCGATTGAGAACGATGATCCTCAGGCGCTAATACCTTTTAGTCCAATCTGTTGTCTTCACTGAGCACCCTGAGAAGTTCGATGACCGAATAGGCTGCACGTGTGATCCCCATGCTGCGTCGGTCGGTATCCGTGCCGGCCACGTAGAGGCTATTGATGGGAGTACGAATATCTGCAAAGTTGCCATTAATAGTGACCGCTGCTTTTTCTGGTACAAGGATCTGTTCATGTTCCATTTCCACATGGTCCTCCAGGTCAGGGATGGCACGATATATGGTCTGGTAGGCGTTCCTTATGGCTCCAGCATCCTTTTCCTGTTCGTCGACCACGAACGCGAATCCCACAAGCTGTTTGCCATCGGGAGCCAGGGACGCATCATAGTTGCTGATGGGCATAGCCCAGTAGGGCGTATCCTTGAACCATATCTCTGAACCGGTATAGTTGAACTCTTCCATGACCTTATCAATTCCCAGCCAGATTGTCAGGCTCTTCGTATGGTCGATCCCTGCAAGCATGTCCAGGTAAAGGGAAGGGAGATTCCCCACCATGTCCGGGAGACTGGCGGCAAAGCCGGTGTAGACAATCATATCAGAGTGGTAGATCTCGTCAGCTTCAACGCCGACCGCTTTACCGTCCTTTACCATAATACGTTTCACCGGGCATCCGGTCTTGATCTCCACTGAGGATGGGAGGGAATACAGTATGGTATTGAGTATGGATTTCAGTCCTTTCCGGGGATAAGCCTGTGAAATACCAACACGGTTCGTTGCCAGTCGGCTCAGGGATGTGAACGGATGCGCAACGGAGTCGATCCTGGTGCGCAGGGATGTGTGCAGGTTTGTCGACAACACTGATTCGAGTATGGACTCAGTGCGTGTGACCGGTTCGTTCTTATTGAGGAGGTTCTCGAACTGTTCCTGGGTCACGGTGTCCCTGACAAAACTACTGCCTGCCAGTACGCGCTGAGCTGAGGTTTCATGCATGGAGCGGCCGGACAGGAAATATGAAATGGCGTTCGCGAAATCGTAGGTATCCTTTGACAGGGTTTCAGGGAGGTAGTCGTATACCGACTGGGTGGAAAGGTCCATACCGAAGGAAGAAAATGTCAGGGCCTTGGTAATGGCCTGTGTGATGGCAAGGCGGTCCCTGCGGGGGAAGATATCAAAGGTGGCTAATTCCCTTATGGTGGAAGGAATCTTCATGAAGCGGTCTTCTGTCCTGACATAATAATGTCCGTAATCCTCAAAGACCGGCAGGTAATCAAAATAGTTGTCCATAAGACGTTTTAAGGGACCCTCCTCAAGATGGGTGATCGCATGGGGGCCGGTGTCCACCTGAAAACCGTCCACCTGGTAGCTACTGCAGTTACCTCCAACATGATCATCTTTCTCAAGGACCAGCACTTTTTTGCCGTGTTTGGATAGGGTCAGTGCTGCGAGCAGGCCACTCACTCCGGCCCCCACCACTATTACATCATACTGGTCCATCCTAACCTCTTATCAGAATATCTCTGGCACGAGGCGCCTGGCGACCTCTTCGTAGGTGCTGGTGACATCCCCGTCCCCGAACCTGAACACGTCCTTGTCCAGGGATCTGCCGGTGGTCTTGTCCCACAGGCGGCAGGTGTCACAGGATATTTCGTCTGCAAGCACGATCTCGCCGTCCTTGCGTCCGAACTCGAGCTTGAAGTCTACCAGGATCAGGTCCTTGCTATCCAGATAGTCCGTCAGCAGGGAGTTGATCTTCAGGGCCATTTCATGGATATGGGCGATCTCTTCGTAGGTGGCGATACCCATGGTCACGGCGATGTCTTCATTGAGCATGGGATCGCCATGTTCATCGCTCTTGTAGTCTAACACGATTACAGGTTTCTCAAAGCGAGTGCCTTCCTTTATAGGATATTTCCGCGTGATCGAGCCAGCAGCTATATTACGGGGAATGACCTCTATTAGTATGATATCAAGGGCATCCACAAGCATCTCGGTGTCGGATACCATGTCAATGTAATGGGTCCTGATACCTTCGGCTTCCAGCATCTCGAACAGCTTGCGGGATATCTGGGCATTGTAATATCCTTTCCTGGAAGCTTCGCTTTTCTTCTTGCCGTCGAATGCGGTGAGACTGTCCCTGAAATCCGCGATCAGCTGGTCCGGATTGTCGGTCCGGTATATCGTCTTGGCTTTTCCTGAATACAGTTCTTCGGTTTTCATATATGTAACTCCAGTAATTGAATAGGGGTAGTATGGGTACTATGCATAATATGTATAATATGTATAATAAAGCTATCACTCATATATTCGGGATCGTATGCTATGCATACGCAACGAATACTATAGGGGGTGTCTATCGCAGATAAAGTATGCAGTTCAATACAAAATCTTATTACCCTTTAAGCATATTCTCCTACAGGTGATAAAAAATGGAACAGGAACTTATGCGAATCGGGGTATCCCTGCCTGACAACCTGCTGACCAAGTTCGACTCGATCATTAAGGAGCGAGGATATTCCTCTCGATCAGAGGGCATAAGGGATGCCATACGGAGCTACATCACATATTATGAATGGATGGGCGACATCCACGGTCGGCGCGTTGGTACCATCACCCTAATCTACGATCATACCAAGCGTGGGCTGTCCAATGCCATTGCGGATGCGCAGCATGAATATACGGCCCTGATCAAGTCATCCATCCATCTGCACATGGACCTGCAGAACTGTCTCGAAGTGATCATCCTTGATGGGGAGGCAGAGGACATCAGGAACCTGGATGAGAAACTCATGTCCCTGAAGGGCGTGAAGTTCGTCAAGCTCAACACGGCACCACCTGCCGAGAAGCTGTGAAGGGCGAATCGGTTGGAAATACCGATCACATGATACACAATACATCAACCTTAATTAACTTGAACAACAACATAATCTGCATGTGGAACAGATTACTCGAGAAGTTTGAGAGACACCCCGCACAACAGAAGGTCCTAAAGATCCTCTTTGAGCGTGGCTTTCAGGTGAACGACGAGGGAAAGGTCACGTCGGGAAGTATCGAGATCGCACACACCCAGCTCGCACGGGAAGCCGGGGTTGACCGGCGGGTAGTTGATGCAGCAACAGATACTATATTGTCTGACGAACTGCTCAGGAATATATTCCAGAACGTGCGTTCCATACCCTTTCTACGTGATGTCGCCCCCTCCCTTGGACTCGGAGTGATCATTATCACGCCCGAAGATGCTGCCAATGTGGGAATACTGGCAGAGGTTGCCAGGGTGATATCCGACAATGATATCAGCATCCGACAGGCGGTATCGGATGATCCGTACTTCACCGACAGTGCCAGGCTTACCATCATAACGGACATGTCCGTACCGGGTAAACTGGTTGACGATATCCTGAAGATCAAATGTGTAAAGGGCGTAAGTATCTATTGATGGTCATTGTGCGAACACTCACAGTACGGCCCTTGCAAAGGCCCGCATGACACCCAGCATGTGCCTCGAATAGCGCGGGTTCAGCATCTTTTTTATCAGTATTGAGGGATGGTCCATATCGCCATACTCTGTTATCAGGTCAATGATGGCCGGATTGTTCAACGAGCCCAGCAGATCGTCCAGCTCGCTGTCGTTACACCTCGCAATAAAATCATGGATCTTCATCCCGATACCGAGTTCCCGTCCGATCGAAAAGCGCCAGCGTGTATCATACTCACAAAGGCGGGGTGCTGACACATCCCCTTCCAGTGCGGCCGTTGCTGCGACCTCGCCTGCGATCCTGGCACAGAGTGTACCTGGGTAGACCCCTCCTCCAGAGGTGGGCTTCACCTGGCCTGCCGCATCCCCTACGATCAGCACGCCCTCGGCGTACGTCCGCGCAAGTGGACCCATGGGGATACCGCCCACCACATGGTCAAGGAACCCCGGATCGCATCGGCCTGTGAGTTGGCGATCCCGGATCAGGGTTTGCAGGTAATCAAAAGCACTCTGCTCATTGCCCGGTTCCACAGCAAGACCGATCCGCGAGATGCTATCACTGATGGGCACGGTCCATGAGAAGAAACCGGGTGCGCAGGAGCCCACGAAGAGTTCGACAAAATCGTTATCATTGGAGGCGTACGGTGCTTCCACCTGCACTCCCGACAGGATCCGCTGCACCCTTCCCAGCCCCACCATGCGGGCGATGGTGCTTTGCACGCCATCGGCTCCAATCACGACCTTTGCGGCGATGGCTCGTCGCATGCCGTTGTGGATGACCATCACCTCCTGTTGAACAGGCCCGGTCTTCAGTCCCACCACCTTCGCCTTTACCATCAGGTCCACTCCCTGGTCCGCCGCCATGATTGCAAGGCGGCGGTCGAACATCTTCCGTGAGACCACATAGGCTTTTGTCTTCCCACCGTCAATGGGGACGCAGGTGCCCCCCGGAGCGTGAACGTGCGCACCGCGCACGCTATTGAGGATAAACTCATCGTCCGGCCTGATATCGCACTGTGAGAGAGCGCGTACGCTCAGCAGGCCGGTACACTGGATCGGAGTGCCGATAGATGCATGTTCCTCCAGTAGCAGCACACGGGCACCCTCCGCTGCAGCATAGCGTGCTGCAGTGGAACCAGTGGGCCCACCGCCTACAACGACAACATCATACATCATGGTGATCACTTCATACAACTTCAGGCACGATATGAAATGTCCTTTCTACTAAAGGCGTTCAACATCCTCCTGAATATAATTGTTTTCTGATATTCGTTCACTGTTTTCTAAGCCACCTGAGCCTGAAGTTGAACAGCAACCATTTGAGAAGATCCTTATATGTTATTTTGAAGGCCACAACATCAAGGAACTTATCAAATATCTCCTCCTGTCCGATGAATATCCTGAAAGCAAGGTCTGGATACGTGTACATTATTTTTGAGAACAGGCGTGAATATCTCAAATGCTCTCCAAACTCAGACTGACATATAGAACTGTACCTGCTAAGAGATCCCGCATGTTGATCAGATGACAATATCTCTGATATGACCTCCACTGCGATCTGCCCGGATCGTATGGCATATGCCAGCCCTTCCCCTGTGAATGTATCCACGAACCCTGCAGAATCACCACTTAATACTATCCTCGAACCTACCAGGTCCCGATCAATACCTCCGGAAGGTATTGTGTGACCATGCAATTTGTAGTCCCCTTGGAATCCATTCCTTTTTAGAAAATCAAGCATCACCGTCTTTGGACTGTGTACATACTCAACGACCCCTCCAATTCCCACAGAGTAATATCCCCTATGAGGAAAGATCCATCCATATCCCTGACCGATCCCTTCAAAATGAAGTTCAATAACATTAGAGAGGCGTTCCCCGATCGTGTCATTGCTCTCCTCCACCTCTGTTACCACACATATAGCATATTCATCCTTTCGGTCCTTTTGTCTCACTTTATTCTTTAGCGTTCCCTGTGAACCTTCAGCTATTACCACGAACTTTGATCGATATGTGCTATTACATGTTTGGACTTCCACACAATCATCCAATACTGTAAGATCTGTGACCTTCTCATTGGTATGGATCTCGATCCCTGTCTTCCGGGCCATCTCCAGCAGATAGTTGTCCAGTACACTTCTTGTAACCAGAGTTGAGAGGCGATGATCCTTATATCCCTCGATCATCATATCCTTGTATAGGAACTTTGCACCATAGATGTCCCGTTCCTGGATATGATCAGGGATATCAATATCAAGATACGACATTGCATGTTCGGAAAGGGCACCTCCACATGCTTTGTAGCGTGGGAACGTTTCCTTCTCGATCAATAACGTCTCCAATCCCATCGTACCCGCGAGCCTGCCTGCTGCTGAACCTGACGGGCCACCGCCTACTATGATCAGGTCATACATGACATACTACCCTACTCTTTTTCTGCAAAGGATTTCAATATTTCCAACACCTTCTCATGATCGACCGTTGTATTATAACAGCCATCATTTTCCATTGGTATTCCGTAGGCAACAACACCTGTGTCCTTTAAGGCACGCATCACCTTGTTCAGCTCATAATCACATGCTATTAAGAGAACCCCGTCCACAGGTTCACTTTTGAGTACATGTCGAACAAATGATGAGCCTGTGATTATATACAATTTGTATCCATACTCCTCAGCTTCTTCCTTTAGTTGGGAGAATATGCATTTTCCACAGGCTATACATTTGATCCCGGATCTCGTTGATGGGGCTGGACAATCAAGTGCACGCATGCAGTGAGGTGCCAGAATGATACGTTTTTTCGTCTTTGAAAAATCAGACATGTGTGCCATATTCTTCAGGGACACCATCCATTTATCCAGTATCCTGCTATCTGAAAACCGATAGAATACATACTTAACAGGGAGATAGAAGAAATCAAGGATATTGGCAAAGGATCCAGCCAGCCAGACATGCCTATTAAGGCTGATACGACTCACAGCCAATGCCAGTATAGAGAGCACAAATGAGAGTATTATGATAGCAAAAAGGACTTTCCCAATAAGATCATACATCATCGCATAGCTCCATTTTACGGATCACCTCATCCACGTCCACTTCTGTATTAAAACATCCGTCCTTTAACAGACACACACCCTGTACCGGCATGAACGAGACTTCCTGCATTGACTCTGCAAGTTCAACGTAACATGCGACTCCGATGCATGATGTGGGTTTGTATGCTTTAATGATCTTTTTCACAAAACTGCCACCAGGGACTACGAAAACCCTGAAATTGTGTTCATCCGCAGCTTCGCAGATGGTACCGATATCACATAATCCGCATCTTTTGCACTCATAACCGGAGATGGGATCACATCGTGCCTTGCAATTCGGATGACGCAGGCACTGGGGTAGGAACACAACCCTTTCGCCTTTGTTCTGTATGAACGCATCACGCATCGCTGCATTGCGTACCTCGATCAGGATCTCATCCACCAGCGTCGGTCGAATGTGGAACACCCTGCATATCCATTTAGCAGGAGAATATAACAGATACAGTACGAAGAGTACGAATCTCGGGAAAATGATCCTGCGTTTCTTAAAGCTGTAAGCACCGAACAATAATGCCAGCAATAGTCCCACAAAAGCCAGGACTACCAGGTAGACAAAAACCCTTCCCAGAAGTTCATAAGGGATGTGCATGACAGCAAATAGATACCAGTATTCTTATTTAAAATCTACTTACAGGACGATCCCGGGGTCGGATCATATACTCTAATAAAAGGAAAGAAGAGGGCCGAAACCCTCTACAGACCCAGATCAATGTGCCTGATCTTCACAGTCGGCAAGACTGATGCCAAGGGCCTCTGCAGTGAGAACGATCAGATCTTCCACTTCCATTTCATCAGGAGTGAGCCCGAGGGAATCCCGACCATCGCATAGGTTTCGCTTGCAGAACGGACATGCACTGGAAAGGATATCCGGTTTCTTGGCCAGGGCATCCTGGACACGGCTCTCGGCAATGCCAAGGGCCAGGTCTGGAACGCCAGCTTTCACACCACCGCCGGCTCCACAGCAGCGCTGGTTCTCTCTGATCCGATCCATTTCTACGAAATTGAGACCCGGAATGTTTTCAATCACGAAACGTGGTGCATCATATACCCCAACATGCCGCCCCATATGGCACGGATCGTGGTATGTTACCACCTTGTTGTCGAACGGCTTTACCCATTCGAGCTTGCCTTCCTTTATCAGATCTTCAAGGAATTCGGCAATATGGATGATCTCAAAAGGCATCTCTTCACCAAGCAGACGTGGCCAGTCTATCAGAGACGTACGGTAGCAGCCAGCACAGGCATACAGCACCTTCGTGGCGCCCCGTGCCTTGATACCGTCCACGTTCTTCCGTGCTGCTTCACGGGCAATGTCCTCGATCTCATACTGGCCGGTCCTGATCAGGGCTGAGCAGCAGCAGACCTCTTCCTCGCCCATCATGGTGAATTCGATACCAAGATGGTTGAGCACACGTGCTGTTGCAAAGGCCAGCTTCTTCTGCCTCAGCTCTGCTGTACAGCCACCGAAGTAGAGGATGTCTGCCTTGTCCGCGATCTTCACATCATCCGGGATCCAGCTAAGCCGGTCCTTGGGATCCGCCATGTATGGGTTCATGTACTCTCCGATCAATTTCACGAACATGCCCTGTTTACCATATGGGCCGTTCCCACGTTTTACAAGGTTGGCACGCATGGACTCCCATAGCTCGATGGTGTTGATACCTGATTCACATACTGTACCACACATACCACAGGTACTACACTTGTATAGATCATCCTTGAACTGCTCGATCTCTTCCTCAGGGACCTCCCTGGGGCCGAACAGTCGTGCCCGCAGGCCATAGGACTTGTTCATGTACTGTCTCCACCTGAGGATCTTATCCCTGGGCGCAAGCCCCGGATCCTTATTTGAAGCATCGTATGTGGGACACCAATCCACACATTCCCCACACCGGGTACAGGAATCCAGTTCCATGAGCTGTACCGCTGTCAGATTGTTAGTGTTAATAGAAGGTTCATTTCTTGCCATATCACTCGCCTCCCTTGTTGGCCAGTATTGCAAGTGGAGCTGCTATCATGTGAATGTACTTGCTGTATGGGATGTATGCGATACAGAACAGCAGGGATATCACAACATGGAACAGTGCTGCAGGTGGTGCAAGCTCATTGTGCATACCAAGTCCCCAGAAGGTACCGTTGCGTATGCCATCAGCGACGAAACCTGTCACCGTGATAATAGCCAGACCGCCCAGCAGGATAGAATCGTATGCTATGGTCGCCTCACGGGTCTTTGGCATGAAGAGTCTCCTGATGATCGCAATGATGACACCTGTCAACAGGATGTAGCTGAACACATCATTTGGTAGACTAAGTATTCCCCTGAATACCTCTGGATCAAATATCTCTGGATAAACGTGTACACCTGCCATGTGGATCACTTCCACCAGGAACATCAAAAGGGACATCGCGAACAACGCCATCCAGCCGACAAAGATGGTGATATGCATGAACCACCGCAGGGGGCTGCGCCTCAAGATACGTCTCTGCAGGAGGATATCAAAAACAAGTGTGACCAGCACGTTCTGCCCGTGCCCATGTCCCTTTGCACTCATCTGGTAGGCTAACGTTTTGATGAATGTGAACAGGTTGCCATTGGAAGGCTTAAGCCCATATCCTTCTGCACCTAATCCCCATTTCCTTAGATTGATATACATGCCATAGAGGAAGATCACTATCGACAGGGTAGCTAATATCATAACCTGCACGAACGTCATTCTCAAGGCATCAGAAACACCGGCAAAATACTCCATAGTCATAGAATTTTTCTCCTGATACAGTTAAACATGAATCATATCACTTTTATATTGATATCATTATTAATGACAATCTTAAACCTGTGTACTGGTAGTATCGATTGTATTTAAGTATTTTCATCTTTGGATATGTGGTTGTGATTGTTAAAAAGCATCACATCAAACGGTAATGTGGATTATCCTATAGAAAAAGAGATGGCACGACGGCTGGATTATACTATGTCAGGAAATCTATGGCATATAATGCATGCAATGTGTAGTTATGGTATCCCAATTCCAAATAAAGTACGATAAAAATGAAAAAAGAGATGTGCGGACCGCATATCAAAGCCCGACCTCTTTCTTGAACTGATCCAGTCCCATATCATCAATCAGCCTACCAATACGGTGCTTTTTCGCATGGGTCTTGTAGACATTGATGATCCTATCAACAAGATCGTATACCTCATCCTCCGACAGATCTTCTGCGATCACGTCCCCCAGTCGTGGCCTGATACCGGCATTTCCACCCACCATCACTGTATATCCTTTTGGAGTACCCATGATACCGATATCCTTGACAGCTGGTTCGGAACAGGAGTTCATGCAACCGGACACTGCCATCTTGAACTTTGAGGGCAATACCATACCATGGTATTTTTCATCAAGCGTAAGCCCCAGGGTCACAGCATCCTGCTGGCCGCGTTTACAGAACGTAGTTCCCGGACATATCTTCACACTCCTCACGCACAACCCGATGGCAGCTGCTGGTTTCATTTCAAGGTCAGACCATGCCGCATCAAGATCCTTCTCACTCAGGCCTACAATGGCCATTCGCTGAGCAGACGTGAGCTTGATCGCATCAGCACCATATTTCTCCGCAACATCCGCCACTTTGCGTAGTATATCTGGAGATACGATACCACCTGGCGTCTGTGGAGCGATCGCATACGTTTCCTTGTCACGCTGCAGTATAGCCCCTTTATCAAGTATATCCCTGGTCATTTGCACTTCAACTCCCTATGGTCAATAAGTTACTACGGCCGTTAAAATAATCTCTTGAGCAGACCTCGCAGACCTTCCTTGTGTCTGGCTTCATCCAAGGATGCTTTCTCAAAGAACAGCGCTGCCTGTTCATTCCCTTCATCACGAGCCACCTGGGCAGCATCTGCCTTCTCACCCTCGGCCATGGTCTCCCCTTCGAGCATCATCTCAAGGTTCTCCTTGGTGGTATCCTTGATCGATCCCAGGATCTCCGCAACCTCTGCTGCATGCCATGCCTCATCCAGACCGACCTGGCGCAGGTATACTGCAATCTCTGGATATCCTTCCCTTTCTGCCAGTTTTGACATTGCAAAATACCATCCAACTTCGGTCGTTTCACCCTTGAACGTTTGTTTAAGTATGTTTTCCAGACTCATGTATCATAACTCCTTTTCAGTTTTAAATATAGGGACACGTAACACTGTTCGCATAGTATAAAACAGTTTTCAGGCATTTGACATAAATCCCATAAGTGACATACTTGAGGAATCATATTCCAGCATAAACTCTCACATCGTTTCTCACCACGCACAAGATATACATGTAATAATAGACTAACTTGAGCAAAATGCCACTAACTATAAGGGTCATACTGGTCGACCCTCTGTATCAGGGCAATGTGGGTTCGGTTGCCCGGGCTATGAAGAACCTGGGATACTCTGATCTTGTGCTTGTCAATCCCTGCAAACTGGAAGGTGAGGCATGCGCACTGGCTTCCCACGCACGCGACCTTATGCACAATGCCAGGATAGTGGATACGATCCAGGAAGCCATCGAAGGCGTGAACCTGATCGTGGGCACCACCGGCATGACCGGCTCAAAGCGGGACGAACATATACGCATGCCTATCCACACCTCTCGCCAGCTGAAGGGCAAACTCGATGGGAACAGTGGAACGATCGCAATACTGTTCGGGCGGGAGGACAATGGGTTCACGAACGATGAACTGGAACAATGTGACATGCTTGTCAGCATCCCCACATCAGAGGAATATCCTATCATGAACCTCTCCCATGCAGTCACGATCATGCTCTACGAGCTAAGCAATGTAGTTCCTGATGAGACCCCCCTCGGCGAACACTTCGATCTAGAACTGTTATATGAACATCTGGCGGAGATACTGGATGACATATCATATCCTGAGCATAAGAAAAACAAGACCCATCTGATGTTCAAACGGATATTTGGACGGGCCATGCTCACACCCAGAGAGATACAGACACTCCGGGGTGTACTGGCCAGGATCCAGAGAACGATCCGATGATATGGCCCTCATCCCGTTCGACTCGATAATTTGATATGCATTGCCGATATGTTGAATATTCCGATAGGTATTATGGTACCTACGATCGTGTGTTAAGGACTATATAAAAGGGCATATTATGACCGAAGGACAATGGGACGAGAAATTCAAAGAGTTCCTTAAACGATATTGCTGGAATGATATCCTTCATCTCGCAAATGAATATCCGGATATTCGCAGCATAACAGTCAATTTTACAGATATTGAGCAGTTCGAGCGGGAGCTTGCCGATGCTCTGCTCGATCACCCTGATGAGGTGATCCCCTCAGCAGAGGAAGCGCTCCGACAGATAGACATACCTATCGAAAAAACACTGGACGATGCACATGTCCAGTTCATCAACATTCCCAACAAGATACCGATACGGGATCTTCGAAGCAAGCATCTGCTCAAGTTCGTATCACTGGAAGGAATGATACGCAAAGCCACAGAGGTCCGGCCCAAGATAATAGATGCCGCATTCTTCTGCAGGCTCTGCGAACATGTGACCCACGTACCTCAGGACGGCCAGAAGTTCATAGACAATATTCCATGCGAGAACGAGAACTGCGGACGTAAAGGCCCCTTCAAGCTGCTGATCGAGGAATCCACGTTCGTCGATGCACAGAAACTCCAGATACAGGAATCTCCCGAAAGCCTTAAGGGGGGAGAACAGCCCCAGAGCATCGACGTTGATGCAGAGAACGATCTTGCGGGCATCGTTAAACCCGGTGACCGTTTGATCATCAATGGCATACTCCGCTCACACCAGCGCACCCTGCGTGATGGAAAATCACCGTTCTATGACCTCGTACTGCACTGCAATTCCATAGAATATGTGGAACAGGAATACGACGAATTGATGATCACTCCCGAGGATGAGGAAGAGATCCTTGCTCTGAGCAAGGACCCACATGTATACGACAACATGATCAAGTCCATTGCACCCTCTATCTATGGATATGAGAACATCAAAGAAGCCCTCGCGCTCCAGCTCTTCTCAGGTGTGGCAAAGCACCTTCCTGACGGCTCAAGAGTGCGTGGCGACATACACATGCTGCTTGTCGGGGACCCGGGTATCGCCAAGAGCCAGCTGCTGCGCTACATGGTGAAGATCTCACCCCGTGGTGTGTTCGCTTCAGGTAAGAGCGCATCATCCAGCGGGCTGACCGCGGCAGCCGTCAAGGACGATCTGGGAGATGGACGCTGGACCCTGGAAGCAGGGGCACTTGTCATGGCCGATATGGGAATCGCTGCCGTGGACGAGATGGACAAGATGAGCAAGGAGGATAAGAGCGCACTGCACGAGGCCATGGAGCAGCAAACGATCTCAGTTGCGAAAGCGGGCATTCTTGCCACGTTAAAATCACGCTGTGCACTATTGGGTGCTGCCAATCCCAAATATGGTAGGTTTGACAAATATGAAGGACTGGCAGAACAGATCAACATGCCGCCTGCATTGATATCAAGGTTCGACCTCATATTCATAATGCTGGATGTGCCTGATAATGTCATGGACTCGAGAATCGCGAACCACATCCTGAAAGCTCACTATGCTGGAGAGCTATACGAACAGATGGAAAACGTGTACACATCGGATATCACACAGGAACATGTGGATGCCTATATGGATGTCATAAAGCCTGCTATTGGCACCGAGATCATGAGGAAATATGTTGCCTATTCGCGTAGGAATATATTTCCCATTCTGGAAGACGATGCAAGAGAACATCTTGTAAATTTCTACCTGGACCTACGAAAACAGGGAGAAGGCAAAGATACACCTGTCCCTGTTACCGCGCGGCAACTGGAAGCCCTTGTAAGGCTTGCCGAAGCCAATGCCCGGATCCGGTTGAGCAACACAGCCACATTGGATGATGCAACAAGGACGACCCGGATCGTGTTATCCTGCATGAAACAGGTAGGAGTTGACCCGGATACCGGTGTACTTGATGTGGATGTCATTGCATCCGGCACGAGCAAGAGCCAGCGGGATAAGATACACGGCTTAAAGGATGTCATCAAAAGGGTAGGAGATCGCCATCCCGGCAACAAGGCACCCCTTGAAGAGGTCTATGCTGAAGCCGATGAAGAGGGTATTGACAGGGAGCACGCAGAAGACCTTATTACCCGGATGAGGCAGAAAGGCGATATTTTTAAACCTGACAACAAACATGTCAGGTTAACGTGAGTGGAATAATATGTATCTGAAAATACACAGATCTGGACCGCAGACAATCGTTGCTGCCTGTGATCAGGATCTCCTGGGTAAAGAACTCGGACATGGAGACGTTAAGGTAACGATCTCTGAAGCTTTCTATAAAGGAAAACTTGCATCCAGAGAAGAGGTCATCGATGCTATCCGATATGCTACCAGCGTAAACCTGTTCGGAGAAAAAGCCGTGTCATGTGCCATTGATTGTGGTGCCGTAGTGCCTGGGAATGTTGCGTACATTGGAGACGTTATGCATGCACAGATATACAGGATGTAAGGATTATTTAAATACATACGAATTGGTGTAAAAATGAGTGAGAGTACACAGAAAGCTATCATTAACACTCTTGATAAGAAAGATCTGATAGACAGCGTGATCAATAAACATCATCGGTTCATGGGTGATTATTCATCCGAGTTCACAACGCTGACTCAAAAGATCACATTATTAGAAGAGAGGACCAAGGCGGCAAAGGATAACAAAGAGAATGTTATCCAACGCAAGGAAGTACTGCGAGAAAAACGGCAGCAACTATACCACCAGGCAGAGAATACGCTGGCAGACATGTACTCCCTTGAGAATAGTGGCCTGCTTGATAACAAGTTGATGCACTCCATCAACGACGAGATCGCTGGCCTTAAACGAGCAAAGGATGTGGATCAGGAGAAGGCTGTTGCAGTTTCGATCACTGAACGATTGGCAAACATGCCGCAAAAAGACGATATCCAGAACGATGTTGTCCGGATCAGGGCACTGATCGATGAAGGACTTGGATCAAGCATTGAGTACCGATCCATTGAAGGTAGTGATCGTGGATTTGATCACGAGTACGCAGGACTGACAAAGGAATTAAGTGATATAAGCCCGCGCCACAACTGGCTCGATCGAAGGATACAGAGCCACAAGGAAGCTCTCACTTACTGGGAAGATCAGGCGAATATGGACAATGATGTGAAGGAGGCAAGCTCATGAACGACATCTCAACAATGACCGAAAAGGAACTGAAGAATAAGGTCAATGAATACAGGACAGAGATATCCCACAATGAACATGCTTTGAAATCTGCATTCAAGGACCTGAGGTTGCACCGCACCAATGTCGACGAGTTGAAGGAGAAAAGGGATGAACTCAATGCAAAGGTTCGTCAACTTGCCGGCAAAGCACGCGAAGAGAAAAAACAGCGAGATGCAGCGAATGTGAAGATAGCAGACCTTAAATCAGCAAGGGATTGCATCAGGAAAGAGCAGGATCACGTCACCAGCGATATTGCCCAGATGAAAGCAAAACGTGATGAGTTCAATAAGCTCTCGAAGGGAAGTGTTGAGTCCTTATCAAGAGCATACGCTGGTGAACTTGACAAATTCCTGAACGGCGATATACCGCTAGAACATGAGATTGACATCTTTGGCCGATTGACCCAACTACAAGATCGTCTCGAAGCTGCTTCTTCTGCAGACGAGGTGCACAAGAATATCTTGCAAGCTTACAAATCCTCAAAAGGTGTTTATGACGCAGGGGGAGACATAGGGGCGCAGATCCATACCCTTGCGGATGAATCTCAAAAATACCATCTTGCAATGATCGATCTTTATAAGGAAGTAGATGGGTATAGGAAAGAAGCCGACAAATACCATTCTCAGATCATTGATACCTATAGGGTACAGGCTCCTATACGTGAGAAGATCGATCCCTTAAAAGAAAAGGTCTCGCAGTTAAGGGATGAGCTCAGCGTATATCTAGACAAACTGAATGATATACAGCTTGAAAAGGATGATATAAAGGAAGAAGAAAAGCACAATGTTGCTAAGGAGAAGTTCGAGAAGACAGGCAAGATGAGCTTGGACGAACTTCGTATCTTGATGGAGAAAGGGGATCTTAAACTGTGATCTCCATGCTTTCAATATAAGTGTTTATACAGTACCTCCAGCATTCCCACCATACTTACGGGAGATAAGTATTGCGAACAACAGGCATAACAAGGTCATGGGAACCTCAAAACCATCGGCTTTGTTGTCCTCATCCCCCTCTGGCCCAGAAGAACCGTTCGTTGACGTATTCACTTCATCGGGTTCTACATTGATCGGTTCCGGTAGCTCAGGATCCAGGTACTGGTACACCGGTTTGAACATAACAAGTTCTCCCTCGGGTCCATAATATATGGAATCAAGTGTTATATTTATGATCTCACCTGAACTGGTAGAATAAACAAACACGTCACTCGGTTGCATGACCATGTCCTGTACACTGCTACCATCTAACCACAGATCTACCCACACCTTGTTATTATCCTCATTCACCCCCTTGATCACAAAGGAATAGCCCTGATCGAACGTCCAGGTATCATCTGTCTCAATATAGATGCCCGTACCGTTGAGCAACACATCATCCTGAGCAGCACTGACCGGGCCTGGGTAGATCAGCAATATGATCGGAATGAAGATGCACAACAAACCTCTTTTCCTACTGTAGCTCATATATTTCCCAGGTCTGACTTATTTGGTAGCACGGTTTTAGCGTGGGGTTACTGACGATCATAGATAAAGACATTGACCAGCTATGACCTTTTCAGATGAACCATCCTTTTTTTCCAGGACAAGAGCACCATCTTCAGTAATACCTGTCACTTTTCCTTCTATCATTCTGTGAGGTGTGATCACACGAACCTGCTTCCCAATGGTGTCCGAATTTGACATCCACTCTTCAAGCATAATACTAAACGGTTGAGTACTTAACTTGACATATCCCTGTTCAAGTTCATACAGGACGCTTTGAACGAACCCTGCTCGATCGATTCTCTTTCCCAGTTCAATGCTTAAGCTGGTGGAAGTCTTCCTCAGTTCCTCGTTCATGGCATCCGGATCAATGTTCGCATTGATCCCTATACCCACTACCACAAAATCAATATGACCGGTCTCTGCATCCATTTCCGTCAGTATCCCGCATACTTTTTTCCCTCCGACAAGTATGTCATTGGGCCATTTGAGGGATGCTGTGACCCCGAGCTCCTTCATAGCATTGACCACTGCAAGTCCTGCCATCAGTGTCATCCTTGAGGCATGTCCCGGAGAGATGGTGGGTTTTAGGATAACGGACAACCAGATGCCACCCGGAGGTGAAACCCATTGCTGGCCCTTACGACCACGTCCACTTTTTTGGATCTCGGCGATCACGATCGTACCTTCCGGTGCATTGTGCCCCATTTCCTTTGCCACATTGTTCGTCGAGTCCACTTCATCAAAATAGTGGATCTCATGTCCGATCATATCTGTACCAAGATCGAGCCCAACGACCTCTGCATAGAGCTTATCGGGTATCGATCGCAATACATACCCGGTCCCGGGAGACGATTCGATGACGTAACCCTCATCCTGTAGCATCTTGATGTATTTCCACACCATGGTCCGGGATGTTCCGATCGTCTTACCCAGTTCCTCCCCGGATACGGCCTTTTCTCCCGTTTCTTTCAGTGAACGAATTATCCCTATTTTTTTATCTTCCAAGATTATCCCCCGATAAATTCTTATTTTTATTTAATCTCTGATATTACTTTGTAGGATGTTCATATTGTTGTTTGCAAGCCTGCACATACGATCCGACCGCAGCACTGATGGCTGCTATCTTCTTGTCGTCATCATACAAGGCAGTAGCCAGGGTCCCCTTCTTGGCAGAATCATGTTCAACCATCTTTGCGACATCAGCCATTATATTATTATCCACTATGAAATGGGTCGTCAGGTCCCCTCTAACAAAGGCATCATTGGCCAGTACAACCTCGTGGAAAGGAATGTTCGTTGTCACGCCTGTGATCACATATTCAAAGAGGGCTCGTTTCATTCTGGCGATGGCCTCATCACGGGTCCTGCCCCACACAGACAACTTTGACACCATTGAATCATAGAAAGGGGATATTGTATATCCCATGTGCACTCCGCTATCAACACGCACACCAGGACCTCCTGGTGAGCGGTAATGCCGGATCTTGCCAGGGGACGGGGTAAAATCATTCAGGGGGTCCTCGGCATTGATACGACACTCGATGGCACAACCATTGATCGTGATATCCTCCTGTGTGAACGGCAGTTCCCTGCCACATGCAATATGAAGCTGTTCCTTTGCAAGATCAATGCCGGTCACCATTTCCGTGATGCCGTGTTCCACCTGCAAACGCGTATTCACCTCAAGGAAATAGAAATCACCCTTTGAGTAAAGGAATTCGACCGTTCCCGCATTTTCATACCCGATGGTCTTGGCAGCCTTTACTGCCGCATCGCCCATCTTTTTCCGGAGCTCTGGCGTCATGATCGGGGAGGGGGCTTCTTCCATCAACTTCTGGTGCCGTCTCTGTATCGAGCACTCCCTGTCCGATACATAGACCGTATTCCCGTAACTGTCTGCAAGTATCTGGATCTCGATATGCCTGGGTTCTTCAAGATACTTCTCGATGAACACGGTGGAATCCCCAAAGGTGGACCCTGCCACAGATCTGACGGATGAGAGGGTATTCGCAACTTCATCCCTCGAGTGTACGATCTTCATGCCTATCCCGCCGCCCCCGGCCGATGCCTTGAGCATGACCGGGTAACCGATGGAATCCGCGATCTTCTCCGCAGTTTCAGCATCCTCGACCGCTCGATCATCACCAGGTATCACCGGTACGCCTGCTTTGGCCATGAGGGCTCTGGCTGCGATCTTGCTTCCCATCTGCTCGATCGAATCACTGGAGGGACCGATGAAGGTGATACCTCTCTTCTTACATTCTCGGGCAAATCCAGCATTCTCGGACAGGAACCCATACCCGGGATGGACGCCCTCTGCCCCACTCTTTTCAGCAACGTCCAATATTGCACCAATATTAAGGTAGCTCTTACTGGATGGTGGAGGGCCGATGAGATATGCCTCATCGGCATACTTCGTGAATAGGGCCTCCTTATCAGCCTCCGAATAGACCGCCACTGTAGAAACACCCAGTTCTTTACAGGCACGCATGATCCGTATGGCGATCTCGCCCCTGTTCGCAACAAGTACTTTTTTGAACATGGTAATCCTCCGGGTCGATTTAAGTAATGGACATCAATATGTCACCGCTGGCAATCGAATCGCCATCGGATACAAATATCTCTCTCACAACACCGTCGTGTGGGGCATGGATAGCATTCTCCATTTTCATGGCCTCAATGATGCAGATCTTGTCACCTTCGCTGACCTCATCACCAACATTGACATCCACAGACAGTACCATACCCTGCATGTGGCTGCTCACACCACCCTCACAGACTTTAGGACTGCTTTCAACGACTTCCATGGTTCCGCCCACAGGTTCAACCACAACGTCGAACGTCTCATCGTTCACATCGACCTTGAAATGGGTGGGTATGGCAACCTGCGGCATGCTTGCCGGTGCATTTGACATCGGAACAAGCTTTTCCTCTTCCGCTTCACCCAGCAGGAACTTTGGAGCGATCGCCGGGTAGAGGATATATGTCAGTACATCCTCCTCTTTGGTGATAAGTCCCTTTTCTTCGGCTTCCTTTTTCATACTTTTATATTCGGGCTCCAGAAGATCGGCCGGCCGCACAGTGATCGGTTCCTCGTCCCCGATGATCTTTGTGATCATGTCAAGGCTGATGGGAGCCGGTGATCGCCCGTACAGGCCACGTACATAATCCTTGACCTCCTTGGGAACGACCTTGTAGCGTTCATCCAGCAAAACATTGAGGACTGCCTGGCTACCAACGATCTGACTGGTAGGCGTTACCAATGGTGGATAACCGAGATCCTCACGAACCTTCGGCATCTCTGCGAGCACATCGTCATATCTGTCCAGAGCATTCTGCTCCTTTAACTGTGAGACCAGGTTGGAAAGCATTCCCCCAGGAATCTGGTACACCAGCACGTTCGTGTCGATCTGCTCTGATATGGGATCCAGGACCCCCCCGTATTCACTCTTGATATCCTTGAAATACCTGACTGCTTCGGTCATCTTGCCCAGATCAATACCCGTATCATAGGGAGTCTCCCTGAGAGCTGCGACCATGGATTCTGTAGGTGGTTGAGATGTTCCTCCTGCCAGGGGCGAGAGGGCTGTGTCCAGTACATCCACTCCTGCCTCACATGCTGCCATATAGCTCATGGGAGCCATCCCCGAAGTACAGTGGCAGTGGAGAACTACGGGCAGACCAACCTCTTTCTTTAGAGATCTGATCAGGATCGATGCCTGGTGCGGTGCCAGCAGACCGGCCATATCCTTGATACAGATCGTATCACAATCAAGATCTGCAAGCTCTTTTGCAAATTCGACAAACTTCTCCACTGTGTGTACCGGGCTGATGGTGTAGGATATGGTACCCTGCACATTGGCACCTACATTCTTTGCGACAGTGATCGCTTTTTCCATATTGCGAATATCATTCACTGCATCGAATATCCTGAAGATATCGATCCCATTTTCATGGGCTTTGGTCACGAACTGCTCAACAACATCATCAGGATAATGTTTGTATCCGACAAGGTTCTGTCCCCTCAGTAACATCTGAGCAGGAGTATTTTGCATGCGTTCCTTGATATCCCTGAGACGCTCCCAGGGATCCTCGTTCAAATATCTGATACAGGTATCAAAGGTTGCGCCTCCCCACATTTCAAGAGAATAATAGCCGACCTCATCTAATTTATCAATGATCGGCAACATGTTGCGTGTTCGCATACGTGTAGCAAGAAGCGACTGGTGTGCATCTCGCAAAATGGTTTCTGTGATTTTTACTGCCATCAAATACCTCCGATATATAAAATGGTGGACCCGTTGCAAATTATCATTGGATTGGGTTTAATCAGTAGAATTATACCTAATTGTGCAGCTACTCTTATGTACTTTCTGGTGACTCTTTAAGTAGCTTGAATAGTAACAAATAGTGCGAATGCCCGGTCAACATGATGCCTATATCGGTTAGATATTGAAATCCGGCGCGGAGCACGCCCGAAAAATAACATCGATCCAAAGATCAGATGGATCTTGATCACAAGAGACCCAGGAATCTGGTGATCGTCATTATGACGATCCATCCCTTGAACGTCACGTTCTCAAGGATACCAAACATATTAACGTCAATTTGTTCATCCAGACAGGCATTTATGAACGTATCTGCCGGAGACTGCGAGTCCATGATCGAGCGAACCGTGTTCTCGTCAGTAGTGATAGTGATCTCTTCCTCTAAGTCCTCATCACTTTCCAACTCTCCCAACTCGATGACCCTAGCATTCTCGGTAACTGCTTTTAATTCAAGAATGCTGCCATTGTTCATATTGATGATAAGGTGGATCGTCTCATCGTCAAACATGTTGTGCACAAATTCAGGTGCTTTGTCAACATTCTGATTATATTCTGTTACCGATTCATTCATATCAGTTAGTAAGGTCGCACCTGCCGGGCTTATGAATAGAATGAATATCAGCATTAGCGAAAGAATTGTTCTTTTCATATTATCTGCCTCTCAATATGACTCTGGATGGACTTTCAATCTATATATAAACATCCTCTACTATTATGAAGACAATGGTAATCCGGTCCTATAACTACAAAGTCATGCAAGTGAAGTGGCATGACAGCAACATATTTTTACCATTCATGTCATTAATGATGTAAGACACAGGGATAACAGAACATGGCAGAAATTGTGGCTAGCGCCCCCATGCGGGATTATTTCAACCAGCTTGAATCCACCCTCTCACATGAGATCAAGATAGCTAATGCTGCACGCTCACGCGGCAAAGACCCGAGACCAACAGTAGAGATCCCCCTTGCCAAAGACCTGGCCGACAGGGTGGAGAACCTCCTCGGTGTAACGGGGGTGGCTGAACGTATACGCAAACTGGAAAGAACGATGTCAAGGGAAGAAGGTGCGCTGGCACTGGGCAGGGACGTCGCCGAAGGGAAAACCGGCGAGTTTGGTTCAAAGGCTGAGGCCATTGAAGCTGCCATTCGCGTATCGGTAGCAATGCTTACTGAAGGTGTGGTCGCTGCCCCCATAGAGGGAATTGACCGGGTGGACATCGCAAAGAATGATGATGGCACAGAGTATATCAAGATATTCTATGCCGGCCCCATACGCAGTGCAGGTGGTACCGCCCAGGCGTTGTCCGTACTTGTTGGAGATTACGTCCGCCGCGGAGTGGGTATCGATCGCTATAAACCTCGCAAAGAAGAGGTGGAACGCTACGTTGAGGAGATCCTCCTGTACCGGCGGGTTGCCACGTTGCAGTACATGCCCTCCGAGGATGAGATCAAGCTGATCGTCGAGAACTGTCCTATCTGTCTTGATGGTGAGCCCACCGAGCAGGAGGAAGTAGAAGGATACCGCAATCTTGACAGGGTAGGGACGAACCGCATCCGTGGAGGAATGGCGCTTGTGCTGGCAGAGGGGCTGGCGCTGAAGGCACCGAAGATACAGAAGCATGTCAGCAAGCTCAAGATCGATGGTTGGGAATGGCTCGACACTTTGATCGGCGGTGCCAAAGACAGTGATGATAACAAGGATGAGACCGTGCTGGTCAAGCCCAAGGACAAGTACCTGCGCGACCTGATAGCAGGGCGCCCGGCCTTCTCCCACCCCTCCCGTCCAGGAGGGTTCCGGATACGCTACGGACGCTCTCGCAACACCTCCTTTGCAGCAGCCGGCATCAGTCCTGCAGGCATGGTGGTCATGGACAACTTCATTGCGCCAGGCACACAGCTCAAGGTCGAACGGCCAGGAAAAGCAGCCGGCATGGCTCCAGTGGATACTATAGAGGGGCCAACAGTACGCCTTATCAGTGGGGATGTAATAAGGATCGATGATGAAAAACAGGCACTTGAACTGCATTCTCAGATCGAATACATTATTGACATTGGGGAGATACTGATCAATTATGGTGATTTCCTAGAAAATAACCACCCCCTCATTCCGGCAACATATTGCTTCGAATGGTGGATACAGGAATATCGAAGAGCGGCTCCTGAGCAAGACGCCGACGGATTGGAGGATCCTTCGCAGGAGGTCGCAATTGCGATCACTGATAATTGTGGGGTACCTTTGCATCCGAAGTTCACATACCTGTGGCATGATATCAATATCGATGAGTTCACCCTGCTTGCAGACTTTATTTCAAAGAACGGCACCCTTGAGCCGGATCACTCCATTCTGACGTTACCGTTCAATGAAGCGATCTCCACAGGTGTCAGGATGATCCTCGAGAAACTGCTCGTCCTGTACAGGGTGCGTGACGGAGTGATCCACATCGAACATCCCATGCCGTTCGTACACTGTCTTGGGCTTGATGACGATCTTACTCGTACATGGGATACGCTCAATAGCGAAAATGTGCTTGAGTGTGTCAATGAACTTTCCGGCTGGACGGTCAGGGCACGTGCGCCCATGCGCATCGGTGCGCGGATGGGACGGCCTGAGAAATCGAACAAACGCAAAATGTCTCCTGCCCCCCATGCCCTGTTCCCGATCGGGGAGTCTGCCGGAAATACCCGGAAGATGAAGGATGCTGCCAGCTTCAAAGCCTCTGCGAACAGCAAGGTAGGGACGATACGTGTGGAGATCGGTAATCGCATCTGTCCTGCCTGTGGAACGCAGACACACGAGTTCAGATGCGATTGTGGGGAATACACGTTACCCAAACTGTTCTGTCCCCGATGTGGTATATCGGTGAACAAGGAAATCTGTCCAAAATGCGGTTCGTCCACCACCTGCTCGTCCGTGAAGAACATCGATTTCAAGGGTATCTATCAAAGGGCTTTCGAGAAGATCGGGGAGAGGGACAATCTGGATTCGTTCAAGGGTGTTAAGCGAATGATGTCAAAGCACATGACCCCTGAACCACTGGAGAAAGGGATACTCCGGGCCAAACATGACATTTTCACATTCAAGGACGGAACCGTGCGCTATGACATGTCCGATCTCCCCTTAACGCACATCAGGCCGTGTGAACTTGGGGTTCCCGCCAGCAAACTACGTGAACTTGGCTACACCGTTGACATACATGATAAACCGTTGATCGAGGATGGACAGGTACTCTGCTTGAGGGTGCAGGATATAGTAGTCTCGTATGATGCGGCTGAATATATCCTTCGCATCAGCCACTACATCGATGATCTGCTTGTCAAATACTATAAGCTCGAACCTTACTACAATGCTGAGACCATCGATGATCTTGTGGGTACGCTGATGATCGGGCTCGCCCCTCACACATCAGCAGGTGTCCTGGGACGACTGGTCGGTTTTACAAAAGCAGCGGTGGGATATGCACATCCGTTCTTCCATGCGGCAAAACGTCGTAATTGTGATGGAGACGAGGACTGCGTCATGCTTCTTATGGATGGTATGCTCAATTTCTCACACGAATACCTTCCTGATAGGCGAGGTGGGAAGATGGATGCACCCCTTGTGCTGACCACACGTATCGATCCGCGGGAGGTGGACAAGGAGGCTCATAATATTGATGTGTGTGCATCCTATCCTCTTGAGTTCTACGAAGCGACACAGACGTTCACCAACCCCAAGGAACTGGAAGATATTATGGATCTTGTCAGCGGCCGTCTCGCCACGCCCGAACAGTATGATGGGTTCATGTTCACACATGATACATCCGATATCGCTGCAGGACCCCCTAAAAGTGCCTACAAGACCCTTGGAAGCATGGTTGAGAAGATCGAGGCCCAGCTCTCTCTTGGAACAAAGATACGTGCTGTCGATGTGGCTGATGTGGCAGAACGTGTCCTGACCTCCCATTTCCTTCCGGATATGTACGGCAACCTTCGTGCATTCTCCAGGCAGAGTACACGATGCATCAAGTGTGGAGCCAAGTTCAGGCGTCCTCCTCTTACAGGCAGCTGTCCGAAATGTAATGGGCGTGTGATACTCACGGTCCATGAGGGTGCTGTGAAGAAGTACCTGGAGGTCTCAATGAAGATCGCCGAGGAATATTCTGTGTCAGATTATACGAAACAGCGGATAGAACTGATCGGATATGATATCAAGTCCCTCTTTGAGAATGACCGGTCCAGGCAGATGGGACTCTCTGATTTCATGTAATGGGCATACCGATGGCATTGATATGCTGTATCATTTCGGTGAATTGCTCGATCTCAAGATCAAGTACCGCATCCTTTGTTATACCGATCGACATTTCCCCGTCGTAGGTTAGCTGATCGGGCCCCCGGCGGACAAGTCTGTCAACACCGTCACGGCTCAGTGCAGCTTTTGCCTCAGGATCATGGACGAACGCCCGTCCTGGTATGATCACTGTCTCTTTGACATAGGACATGTCCAGTGATCGGAGATCGTCGATGGTGATCAGGCACCCGATGTCCTTGTCCACAGATACCACATTAACACTGCCTCCAAGCCAGTTGAAGATCTCCTGCAGGCGAGGTGCTGCGGCCCTGCCTGTTATGATGGTGGCCTCTTTTGTTATTCTGGGCAAGGATGAAAGAGCTGTTTCATCCTTTCGAATAGCGAATGGTGATCCTATAAGCGGGTCCTCCAGGGGAGTACCTGTGATACGCATGCTGTGCGTGGCAGCAGCATGCCGCACAATACTGGTGAACTCTTCGATCGTGTGCGTGGTAATATCTTCGATCACAGGGGCGTTCTCAAGAATGAGTCCTTCGCTGCGGGAATTGGCAAACCGCATGAGGATGGCACCTGCGGCACCCATCTCTTCAAGATCGGAGAGGGTACGCTCCAATATCTCACCGTCATTGACCCCGGGTATGACCACGATCGCTGCATATACTTCACAATGAGCACAGAAGTCACGGAGGACCTTAAGCGATGCTTCGGGTTCCGGGTCGCCCATGTACTCGCCCCGCAACGTGGCATCGGTCGCGAATACGGTGAACGATACCTCGGTCACGCCGTGCTCAATGAAGAAACGGGCATCATCAGCTGCAGTGAAACCCTTTCCACTGGTGTATCCCAGATGGATCGGCCGTCCGAACTGGTACAGGAACTGTACCAGGTCCGTAAGCTCGGGATAACAGCTTATGTCGCCCCCACCGCTGATCGTGAACTTGTCCACGTCACCCGATCTGAAATGGAGGGCCTGTGATACCTGCTGCATCACCATCTGCGCAGGTTTAAATCCGGAATATGACTCCTTTACACCTCTGGTGCAGTAATCACATCCTTTTGTGAATGGAAAGCAGTACTTACACCCAAAAGGAGGTACGTCCTTCACTTTTTTAAAATAACAGTATTTACAAAAACCCCGACAGTCAATGCCTGGACTTCCTCCGACGTCTGCAACGATCTCCATGGTTATGGGAATACGATACTATGTGGTACTAAACCTTTGTGGTAATGGTTAAACAAGAGCCTAATTCTGGTCGATCCAGCATGTCTGATACCCTATGATGGAACAGATTATCAGAAAATAAGCAAAAGGTTTAATAACACACAACCAATTGCATGTGTGCTAAGTTAGAAGAAAAACCGACTGGGGATTGCCCACAGTTATGTGTATACCATACACATATACACTCAATAGTGGTTGTTTCCAACAGAGGTTTTTTCTTATAAACAAATTTAGGAGGAACATACGTGTCTGACAAACTAGACATCTACAATGACAGAGGTAAGTTGTTAGAAAGCGGCGTTGACATAAAGGAGCTTGCTCCAACAAAGAACGCAGCTATTGGACGTATCATCAGGGATACGAAGAGGACCGTGGCAATTAACCTTGCAGGTATTGAGAAAGGACTTGCTACAGGTAAATTCGGCGGTAAAGGGCGCCAGATCCTGGGCCGTGGTCTTGAATATGACATTGTTGCCAATGCAGGCGCCATCGCAGATTCGGTCAAGGATCTTGTGAAGGTCGATGACGATGACGACACAAACATCGAAGTACTTGGTGGCGGAAAGCAGCTGCTTGTACAGGTCCCTACCGCACGAACGAACGCAGGTGCAGACTTCGTATCCGCAAGTACCGTCGGTGGAGCAGCAGCCGTCCAGACGATCATTGACATGTTCAACACTGACATGTTCGATGCACCGACCGTAAAAGGTGCTGTCTGGGGTGCATACCCACAGACCATGGACATGGCAGGCGGTAATGTAGCATCCATCCTCAGTATCCCACAGAAGAACGAAGGTCTGGGATATTCTCTGAGGAACATCATGACAAACCATATTGCAGCTATCACACATAAGAAAGCAATGAACGCAGCTGCACTGTCCTCTATCTATGAGCAGACTGGTATGTACGAGATGGGTAATGCAGTAGGTCTCTTCGAGAGGCACCAGCTTCTTGGTTTCGGACTGCAGGGCCTCAACGGGAACAACCTGGTCTATGAAATGGTGAAAGAGAACGGTAAGACCGGTACCATTGGTACCGTGGTAGCATCAACTGTTGAGAAGGCTATCGAGAACGGCGTGATCGAAGTAGACCACACCGCACCATCCGGATATAACTTCTACAAGGCAAATGACGTTTCCATGTGGAACGCATACGCTGCAGCCGGTCAGATGGCAGCAACCATGGTCAACTGTGCTGCCGGCAGGGCAGCACAGAACGTATCTTCAACCATCCTGTACTTCAACGATATCATTGAAAAGGAAACAGGTCTGCCTGGCTGTGACATGGGACGTGCCCAGGGTACAGCAGTTGGATTCTCCTTCTTCAGCCACTCCATCTATGGTGGCGGTGGACCAGGGATCTTCAACGGTAACCATATTGTGACCAGACACTCCCGAGGATTCGCAATTCCATGCGTATCTGCAGCAGTATCACTCGATGCAGGCACTCAGATGTTCACCATCGAGAAGACATCTGGCCTTATCGGCGATGTGTTCGGATCGATCAAAGAGTTCAGAGAACCGATCGATGCAATTGCAGAGAACCTCTAAGGATTGAATATCAGATCATCTTGAAGGTATTACAGAATGACAAATTCTGCTTCAGACACAGAAAAGCCAGTACAAGTAGAGATATTCCCAAAGAGATTTCTCAAACCTGAAAGTGCACAGAAGCTCATCAACGAGCTGAGTGCTATCGACGGGATCATGAGAGCCTTTGTACACGGTCCACGTTTACCAACAGATGTTCCATTCGGTCCTGCAAAAGGAGAGGTCGTTGATCACAAGTTCAGGGACCACATCAATGTTGCAGATGAGGATCTGGAACTTACTGTCCTCGTCGGTCGAATTCGATTGGAACTGGCCAATGAAGAGGTCAAACAGAAGGTACAGGAAATATGCGAGCGAGTAATTCCCTGTGAATTCGACCTCAAAGAAGGCCTGTTCTTGCAAACGAAACAGACCGTATCGGATTATGCAAAGCGAGGGGCTGGCGCAGATCCAAGAATGCTTGGTCTCTCTGATCCAAAAGGAAAGGTCGGTGACCGCGTATGTCTCCTAAGATCAATGGAATGATATCAATGTTTGACCGGGAAACACAGGTTGTAGATTGCAGGCACGGCATGGGGCTTGGAAGGGGCGGAGGTCTCGCACAGAGAGGCACTCTTTCCGAGACCGGCAGGCCGGATGTCATAGCAGTCGCAATGAGTCCGGGTCGAAGACATATCACCAAACCGATATGTGAACTGACATACGGTATGCGTCGGGAGGAGATACAGGTTAGTGTACTTGTCCTGAATTCCGGATCCGGAATTCCGGATGCGGCAATGAAATCAGGATCATTCGGGATCACCCCGGAGGAGATCGCACAGATCTCAAGGCATAAACTGGCTGTGATACATGTGGGGAATATACGAGACCATGTGGTCAAGAAGGTAAGGGAAATATTGAAAGAAGCAGAAATACCGGCGATCGTGGTGTGCCAGACATCCCTCGATTTCGAGGATCTTGCACGTGCCGGTGTAATGACAAGGCTTGTAAGGCCAAAAGATGACGAGATCCAAACTAAAGGGAAAATAATGGAAATTGTGACCGGAGTAACACGAGGGGAAACTTGTCCCAGAGATAAGTTGAACGAACTTGTGAGATCCGTAAAAACCACAATGAGATCAATAGATATCAAAGGAGTGTAATTACATGGCATATGAAGCACAATATTATCCAGGTGCAACATCTGTTGCAGAAAACAGAAGGAAGCACATGTCCGGCAATGTCGAGAAGCTCAGGGAGATCTCTGATGACGATCTGACATTAGTACTCGGACACCGTGCACCGGGTAGCGACTACCCAAGCACACACCCGCCACTTGCTGAAATGGGCGAACCAGAATGTTCTATCAGAGAGATCGTAGAACCAACCCCTGGTGCCAAAGCTGGTGACAGGATACGATATGTACAGTTCGTTGACTCAATGTACAACGCGCCGGCAACACCATATTTCAGGTCATACAACGCAGCCATCAACTTCAGAGGCGTTGACCCGGGTACACTGTCAGGCCGTCAGGTCGTTGAGGCACGTGAAAGAGATATGGAAGAACTGGCAAAGTTCCAGATCGAGACCGAAATGACCTGTCCTGCACTTGCAAGTCTGCGAGGTGCAACAGTTCACGGTCACTCACTGCGTCTTCCAGAAGACGGTATCATGTTCGATATGCTCGACAGGTGCCGCCTGGAGAACGGAACCGTCATCATGCACAAGGACCAGGTCGGCAGGCCGATCGACAAGAAGGTAGAGATCGGTAAACCAATGTCTGAGGACGAGGCTGCGAAGAGGACCACAATTTACCGTGTGGACAATGTTCCATTCAGAAGTGACAAAGAGGTCATCGAATGGGTTCATGCAATATTCGATCTGAGAACGAAATATGGATTCAAGCCAGAGTGATGAGGTGATATAAATGGCAGACGACAGAAAAAGAATGTTCCAGAAAGACCTGGAGATCAAGTTCACAAAAGAACATGGTTCCAACAAGATGGAAGGTGGAGAGATCACCGACAAAAAGGTCGAGTACTTCCGTCTCGGTGTTGACCAGAATCCACGAAAGGTCGAAATGAGGAAGGCCGGTCAGGAGTTAGCAGATAAGAGAGGACTTGTTGGATACAATCCTATGATGCACTGTGGTGGTATTCCACTCGGTCAGAGAGCATTGACACCATCCTTCATCTCCGGTACTGACATCATGGTCGAGAGCGATGATCTACACTACGTCAACAATGCTGCAATGCAGCAGATGTGGGATGACATCCGAAGGACCTGTATCGTCGGTATGGACATGGCACACGAGACCCTCGAGAAGAGATTGGGTATGGAGGTCACACCAGAGACCATCAACCACTATCTCGAAGTGCTCAACCATGCATTACCTGGCGGGGCGGTCGTTCAGGAACACATGGTCGAGACCCACCCTGCACTGGTCGATGATTGCTACGTGAAGATGTTCACCGGTGACGACGAACTTGCAGACGAGATCGATGATCAGTTCCTCATTGACATCAACAAGCAGTTCCCTGCGGAACAGGCAGAGCAGATCAAAGCAGCTGTAGGAAAGACCAGCTGGCAAGCAGCCCACATTCCAACAGTGGTCAGCAGGACCACAGATGGTGGCCAGACCACCCGATGGATGGCAATGCAGGTCGGTATGTCCTACATTTCCGCATATGGAATGTGCGCCGGTGAGGCAGCAGTGGCAGATCTGTCATACGCTGCAAAACATGCAGGCGTGGTCACTATGGGAGACATGCTTCCAGCAAGACGTGCACGTGCACCTAACGAACCTGGTGGAATTGCTTTTGGTAACCTGGCAGATATCATCCAAACAAGTCGTGTGGACGAAGACGATCCCGCACATGTGACCCTTGAGGTCGTAGGTGCAGGATGTATGCTCTATGACCAGATATGGCTTGGATCATACATGTCCGGTGGTGTAGGTTTCACACAGTATGCAACAGCTGCATACACCAACAACATCCTGGATGATAACATCTACTACAACGTCGACTACATCAACGACAAATACGATGGTGCAGCCAACAAGGGTGCCGACAACAAGGTCAAGGCGACCCTGGAAGTTGTAAAGGATATCGCAACCGAGTCCACACTCTACGGACTGGAGAACTACGAGAAATATCCGACTGCACTTGAGGACCACTTTGGAGGTTCCCAGAGGGCAACAGTCCTGTCCGCAGCAGCCGGTAGTGCTGGATCATTGGCGACCGGTAATGCAAATGCAGGTCTGTCCGCATGGTACCTGTGCATGTACCTGCACAAGGAAGGCTTCGGACGTCTTGGATTCTTCGGGTTCGACCTGCAGGACCAGTGTGGAGCAACCAACGTATTCTCCTACCAGTCCGATGAGGGTCTTCCCCACGAACTGCGTGGTCCAAACTATCCGAACTATGCAATGAACGTCGGTCACCAGGGTGGATACGCTGCTATCGCTTCCGCTGCACACGCCGGACGTGGAGATGCGTACGCACTGAACCCACTGATAAAGGTCTGTTTCGCAGACGACATGCTCCCATTCGACTTCACTGCACCAAGGAGAGAGTTTGGCAGAGGAGCTCTCAGAGAGTTCGAGCCTGCTGGTGAGAGATCTCTCATCATTCCGGCAAAATAAATATAAAATTTAGAAGCAGGCAGCAAATGCCTGCTTTTTGTTATTTTTTTAGATCCATGTGACCCGATACATGGAATGCTGGTATTCCTGTAAAAATAATCCCTCCCACAGGATAAGAACATCCACACACCATCGTTAATCTTAAGACTAAAGAACAAGCGTTAATATTATCCTTCCATACAGGTGATCTGATAATGGTGACAGAGATCGAAAAGAAAGTAATCGATGCAAAAAAAGCATCCATAGCACTTGCCAGTATAGACACGCATACAAAGGATCTGGCCCTTGAAGCTATGGCCAGTGCCCTGGACGGTTCCCGTAGTAGTATTCTTAAGGCAAATGCACAGGACCTCGCGAATGCGGAGGCACTCCGCTCAGAAGGTAAACTGTCCCAGGCACTCCTCGACAGGCTGAAGGTAACCGATAGCAAGATCAACGGAATGATCGCTGGGATCAGAGACGTCATGGAACTGGACGACCCTGTCGGCAGGACGCTGGACAGCCTGGAACTTGACACAGGTCTTGAGCTGTACCAGGTCAGTTGTCCCATCGGACTTATTGGTGTGATCTTCGAATCACGTCCGGATGTCGTCCCTCAGATCATGTCACTGTGCTTAAAAAGCGGCAATGCCACTGCTTTCAAGGGTGGGAGCGAAGCGTTGCATTCCAACCGCACGATCTTCGATATCCTGGTGAAGGCCATTGAGAACACAGTGGCAATGCCCAAAAATGCCTTCCAGCTGATGGAGACCCGGGAGGAAGTGATGGACATCCTATCACTGGACGCATACATCGACCTGTTGATCCCACGTGGGTCCAATGCATTCGTGAAATTCATACAGGACAACACGAAGATCCCTGTTCTCGGACATGCCGATGGTATCTGCCACGTCTATGTGGACAGGAAGGCAGACCTCGAGAACGCTTACCAGGTCGTATTCGATTCCAAGGTACAGTATCCAGCCGTCTGCAATGCCATGGAGACACTGCTCATACACCGCGACATCGTTGATGCCTTCACGGCTACAATGATGAACAGGTTCTATGAAGCCGGAGTCGAACTTCGGTTCGATGAAAGGACCTATGATATTGCCAAGGACATTGGTTTGCAGAAGATCTACAGGGCATCCGATGCTGACTGGGACAGCGAATACAACGACCTGATCCTTTCCATAAAGGTGGTGGATTCCATGGATGATGCCATCGAACACATCAACACACACGGATCCCATCACACCGATGGCATTGTTACTGAAGATCCACAGGCCAGGCGTTTCTTCATTAACCTTGTGGACTCATCCAGTGTGATGGTCAATGCCTCCACCCGGTTTGCTGATGGTTTCCGATATGGCAAAGGTGCAGAGGTCGGCATCAGCACCAACAAGATCCATGCACGCGGTCCTGTGGGGATGGAGGGACTTGTTATCTACAAGTATGTACTGCTTGGCAACGGTGACAGGGTAGCCGACTATACAGGATCAAATGCTAAGCCGTTCACCCACAGGAAACTGCATAGGAACCTTTCCGACGTACTCAATAACTAAATACTAATATCAACAAACAAGGACCATACAACCAACATTCAGGAGCGTATGACTTGATCAGCAGAAAAGAGCTATTCAGTGATGTTGAGAAGATTGTCATCAAGATCGGTACGACATCGATCAGTGGGAACAACGGTTGCCTTGATCTTGAATTCATGGACAGCATTGCGTCTCAGGTGGCAGATCTGCATAATCAGGGAAAACAGGTCATCATCGTAAGTTCTGGATCGATCGGCGTGGGGATCGAACTGCTACACCTTAACCGCAGACCCCGTGAGATACCGGTACGACAGGCGGCGGCCGCCGTTGGTCAGAGCGTACTGATGCAGCGTTGGATGGAGGCTTTCAAGCGGTACGATCTCAATGTCGCCCAGATACTGCTCAGTTACGAATCCTTCACCGATCGGCTGACCTATCTGAACCTGCGCAACAGCATCTCCACCCTGCTCAGCTATGGTGCCATACCCATCATCAACGAAAACGATCCAACCTGTGTCCACGAGATCGAAGCTACTTTAGGCGACAATGATAAACTATCCGCCATGGTCGCCAGCAAAACGGAAGCCGACCTGCTCATCCTGCTATCCGACATCAACGGGTTGTATGACAAAAACCCCCAGAGACATGATGATGCTGTCCTTCTGAACACGGTTGAGGAGATCACGCCTACAATCGAAAGTTATGGAGGTAGTCCCACCAGTATGAAGGGGATCGGAGGTATGCGTACAAAGATCGAGGCTGCGAAGATCTGCAATATGGCAGGCTGCTATATGGTCATTGGCAACAGCAGCGTTGATGATGTTGTTCTCCGAATACTTGGCGGTGACTCGATCGGGACATTGTTCCTTGCCAACCAATACGTACACCGCAACAGGATACGCTGGATAATCCTTGCAATGTCATCTGGTACGATCGTCGTTGATAGGGGTGCAAGGGACGCCCTCATGAACAGCATGAGCCTGCTCCCTTTGGGTGTGAAAGAAGTGGTAGGGGATTTTGATCGGGGGGATATTGTAAAACTTGAATGTGAAGGAGAGATCTTCGGCAAAGGGATAACAGATTATACGTCTGAAGAACTGGAACAGATCAAAGGCAAGCATACAAACACGATCGCCGACTTCCTGGGATACAAGAATTATGATCATGTCATCAAAAAGGAGAACATAGGATTCTTCAAATGGTCCTGATCCCTACTTTCAACCATTGTAGATCACTGAATACGATATACGTGCTGCATGGTCATATATATAAAGGAGCATCACATATATTACATTCTATAATCTGTTCGTCCACATATTAACTTCATCGATCTGTGTGGGACAAGCGTGTTTGATCAATCTCAGGGGGGAGACAGACATGGAAATACCGTCCTGGAAAGTGACTATTCAGACGTTCGCAAACTTTTATAAAAAAGATTGCTACGAATAAAGATCCAATGACATTCAATGCACCCATAACGTGAGATGTGGCGGATACCATGGCAAAGAAGAAGACTCCAACCATTGTCTTAGCAGACAAAGATGAGATGGATATCAGGATACTGGAAGCTGCCCTTACAACAAACTATTGTCTATCAAGGGTCTACAGTGGCAAGGAGGTACTGGAGAAAGCAAAGGACCTTCCCGATCTAATACTGCTTGGGAACGCACTGCCAGATATGAGTGGTTATGACGTATGCAGTTTACTCAAGAACAATGCTGCCACCCAGTCCACACCCATTGTGATGATAATGTCCCCTTCTGAATATGGCAATGAAGACCGATCCATCGATGCCGGAGCCGATGATTATCTCACAAGACCCATTGACACATTGGAACTTAAGACCCGGGCAAGATCATTGATCCGCATTAAGGAGTTACACGATTCTATCGTAGCAGAGAGGGATCAGGCCCAGAAATATATTGATCTGGCAGGTTCCATCTTTGGAGTTATCAATAAAGATTTTGAGGTTACCCTTGTCAATGAGAAAGCCGCAGAAGTGCTTGGTTATTCAAAAGAAGAGATCACTGGCCAGAAATGGTTCGATGTATTTCTGCCAGAACGGATCAGGGATATGATCAAAGATGGCTATAAACTGGTTCTGGAAGGAAAGCTTGAGCCACCTGAGTTTTCTGAAAAGCCTATCCTTACTAAAAATGGTGAAGAGAGACTGGTGTTCTGGCATGATGTCGTCCTAAAGGATGATGATGGCAATATTTTAGGGACCATCAGCTCAGGGGAAGATATCACGGAGAGGAAGGAAGCCGAAAACGCTCTGTTAAAAGCGAATGAAAAACTACAATCGCTTGACAGGATGAAGTATAGGTTCCTTGAGGACATGAGCCACGAACTCATAACGCCAGTAGTGTCGATCAAAGGATTTTGCGAAATGTTGGATGAAGGAGGACTTGGTCCAATGAACCCAAAACAAAAGAAAGCCCTCTCAGCTATAATGCGTAATACTGAACGGCTGCGACGTTTGATCGAATCACTGCTCTATCTTAGCACAGATTCTACCCTAAAAGTGGAATACTATTTCACGCCTGTGGATATAGGAAAAATGATCACGAATATGATCTTCGATATGTCAATGGAGATCAAAACAAAAGACCTGGATCTTGAACAACACATCTCAGAGGATCTTCCGACCATAAATGCAGATGTTGACCATCTTGGAAACGTGATGTACCATCTTCTGAACAACGCAATCAAATTCACACCAAAGGGTGGCACGATCACGATATCTGCAAAACGGGATGGGGGCCACGTACATATCACATTGCGTGACACCGGCATAGGTATGCCCGAGAACAAACTGCAGGCAATTTTTGAGGAGTTCTACCAAATAGATGGATCGACCAAACGAAAATATGGGGGAGCGGGAGTGGGCCTGCACATCTGCAAACGGGTGGTAGAAGCTCATGGTGGAGAGATCTCCGTGACAAGTAGGGACGGGGAAGGAAGCTCTTTTCACGTAAAATTGCCAATTTAATTTTGATTCGGGAAATAAAGATTATTCCTTTCCATTATCCTTGTTCTGTGCACAGGTCAAACTTGTT
>JAYEHR010000037.1:0-4350 GCA_034659615.1 Methanobacteriota archaeon
TGGAGAACTCTTCAAAAGAGTCTTTGCACATCTAGTTGGTTAATTCTTTGTAGTTATACACTACCGATCAGAATTAACCGAACTGCCAAATCCAACGTCAGACCGGAAAAGCTCCGGTCTCCATTAAAGGTATGATCAACAAATGATCAATTATTTCCCGTGCAAATCGCGGGATATAATATTACGTGTCTATTGCATATATACCTATTGAAAGGCACATGCATAAACATATTCCCTTTGGACATGGGATATTGCACGAAGCAACTTATTATACCATTCATCTTGCGGGGACTCTACATACTCATACTTGCATATATAGGTTTCGTACTGAAATTCATTTCGATGAATAGACATCCAGCACCATCACAACAGAAGTTCCAAACACGTACGTACACATTGTAAACACTGAAGACTAATCAGACAAGAGATATACGCAATCTTTAACAATACATATCACCTTAGAAGATATACCCATACTCCATGGTCGCCTTAACATTTGACCTCTCGGGACAGGGGAAAACAGAAATGATCCGGAAATACACAAAACACCACATGAAAGGATAAAATATGAAAAGGACCTTCGAGAAGGATTTGAAGCGCATCGACAACAACATTGATAAAATGCGTATCAGAAACAAAGATTCTGACCATTTTAAAGTAAAAGATAACGTTTTCGATGAAGCAACACTTAATGCACTCCATAAACTTTTTAGAAAAAGATATATCGAAGCACTTGGAGGTCCCATCAGCACAGGTAAAGAGGCCAATGTCTTCCTCGCCGAAGGAGAGGACAAAGATATTGCAATCAAGATCTACCGCATCTCATCAAGTACCTTCCGTGTAATGGAAGATTACATGCTGGGAGATCCACGTTTCTCGAACATCGGGCATTCGAAAAAAGATATCATCTTCGCATGGACGAAAAAAGAATACAGGAATCTGATACGCGCAAAAGAAGCAGGTATACGCGTACCAGAACCAATTATCACCGAGCGGAACATACTGCTGATGGAATTTCTGGGAGATGATGGGAAAGCATACCCATTACTCAAAGACGTATCCCTTGACATAGAAGACGGACAAAGGATATATCGCACAGTGATGAGATACATGCAGATACTATACACAAAAGCAAACCTTGTTCACGGAGACCTGAGCGAGTATAACATTATGATAGATCCTCACGACCTGAGTCCCATTATTATCGATGTAGGCCAGGCCGTGACTCTTGAGCATCCGCGAGCAGACTACTTTTTGCGACGCGATGTCGAGAACCTAATCCGCTACTTCAAACGATATAAGATCCATACATCAGCAGAAGAACTATACACATTCATAACAAATAGTTCGAAATAATTTGGACCGGACGGACAGACTAAAATAACGAGTAATTACTATCAAGATCTCCAGGTGAATAAGACATGACCTACATAAAAGTACCACAGGATAGGATTGGCGCAATAATTGGACCCAAAGGCCGTATCAAACAAATTATTGAAGAAAAGACAGCAGCTAAACTCTATATCGATGGAGATACAGGTGTGGTAGAGGTAATCCCCGGTGATAAGCCCGTCGAAGCAATGCGAGCACTTGACGTAGTCAAGGCCATTGCCCGCGGATTTAATCCTGACAATACCATTGGTCTGCTGGACGATGACATGCTCATGCTCGATGTGATCGATCTCTCAAAATCCGCAACTACTCAAAAAGAGATGATACGCCTTAAAGGAAGGATCATCGGGAAAAAAGGAAAGACCAGAGAGATCGCTGAACGCCTTATCGGAGTGAAGATCTCCATCTATGGAAAGACCATTAGCATCATTGGTCATCCCGAACAGAACCAGATCATGCGAACTGCAATTGAGATGCTTATTAGCGGAGCCAACCACGGTACAGTCTACAGTTTCCTCGAAAAGAAACACCAAGACCTCATACGATCCCAACTTGATTCATATTGAAACAGATGTATCCTAAAGTAGAACACAACAATAATAAAGAAATAGAGGAGAACACGCTATGGCCCAAGCATCGATTTTATCCCAGAACATACCCCTGACAGACATTGGCATCGCTGACCTCATCGCTGCACTGCTGGTTGTGGTGATCGGCTACCTCATATCCGGCGTACTCTCCAGAATGTTCAATGATGGACTGAGCAAGACCGCCCTACCAGAAATGGTGGCCGAGTTCCTGACGCACTTTTTATCTGCCCTACTGTATGTAGCCATCCTTCTCATTGCATTGTCCACACTGAACTTCGATATCAGCTCAGTTGTTGTCGGTCTCTCGGCCGTCATAGGTTTGATATTGGGTTTTGGAATGCAGGATACTCTGACAAACATTGCTTCAGGCGTATGGATCGCAACCCTACGCCCCATCGACAAGGACGAGTACGTAAGGATCAATGGCATATCCGGCACAGTATCGACCGTTGGGATCATGGCAACCGAGTTGCTGACACCGGACAACCAGCTGGTTACCATCCCGAACAAGCTTGTCTGGAATGAACCCATTATCAATGCCACGCGGATGCCCATACGGCGGGTCAGTGTAGACGTGGGTATCAGCTATGGTACAGATCTGGAGACAGCGATCCAGCTTGCCCTTGATCTCATGAACAAACATCCACTAATACTGGACGACCCCACTCCTGCGGTCGTGACCACAGAACTTGCTGAATCATCCGTGAACCTGCAGATAAGGGCTTGGACGGATACCGCAGATTTCTGGACTGCTAAATTCAATCTGACCAATGGCATTCTCAATGTGTACAAAGAGAATGGAATAGAGATACCGTTCCCGCAGCTTGATGTCCACATGGACAGATCGTGATCGGTAGTATATGGGAACTTGCCTGAATTGCAAATTCTGGGAGTATTCGCAAGCAAGACCAAGATATATTCTTGTTTTTGTGGATCTTGGTCTGTAATGGGAATACCACAATTCAGTGCAATTTTGAGATCGCATCCTCCGCCGCATTGGTCAACTGATAGACAACGGGCGATGCGGTCAGTGCCGGATGCGTCCCCACCTGCATAATGGCAAGGTTCTCAGCCGTCATCCTATTTTGCATTGCCAGACCCAGGACATTAATGAGTTCACCGACAGACACCCCACCGTATATCTGGGCACCGATCAGCATTCCATCATATTTTCTGAATACCAGACTAACCAACATATTTGAGGCACCCGGCATCTTGCCAGGATGTCGATCCATGCCTTCGGCCCTACCGATGACCACCGCGATACCTGCAGCTTTTGCCTGTTCACTGGTCAATCCTGCCATACCAAGAACCAGATCATCCACAACGGTAGAGAATATATTGATAGAACCTTGCTTAGTCCTGCGCAGTTCGTACAGATTAGCACCAACCACCCTACCTTCGTTGGTAGCAATGGATGCCAGTCTCGCTGCCTCAAAGGCTTGACCGAAAAAAGATGGTTTTTCCACGCAATCGCCACAGGCAAAGATGTCCGGGTCACTGGTCCTCATAAATTCATCCACTTTGACCCCATTGCGTTCGTCATGATCGATCCCTGCATCTCTTGCAAGATCCACGTTGGGTATGACGCCCCCTGCCAGTATGACCATATCTGCATCCAACACACGTCCATTGTCCAGCCGGACAGCCTCTACCTTCTGCATACCAATAATCTCAACTACCTTGGAACTGGTGAATAGATCCACCCCTTTGTCTTTGAGCTTCAATTCTACCATATCATAGATCTCTTCATCACATGCCAAGGCCAAGACATGGTCAAGCATCTCCACGATAGATACCCTGATGTCCCCCCTTTTCCGGCACTCATCCGCAAACTCAATACCTATAAAGCCTCCACCAACGATCACCAGATTCTGCGATTGCTCCAGCCTACCCTTGATCGCGCTGATCGTATCAAAATCTTTGATAATAGTGAACACTCCATTAAGACTAACGCCAGTGATGGGTGTAACCAGTGGATTGGAACCGGTAGCCAACACCAGCTTTTCATATCCAAGTTGATCACCTGATCCCAGATCAACACATTTACTTGTCCTGTCTATGCCCACCACCTCATCAATGATGAGCCCAATGCCTTTCCCCGTAACAGCTGCATCGGGTATCAAATTATATTCCAACCCATTCAACATCGACATGGTATAAGGAATGCCACAGGGAATCAGAACCTTTTCCTCTTTTCGCACAAGAATAATCTTTTTCCCAGGATAATGTTTCTTTGCTGTAGCAGCCGCCACTATCCCAGCTGCACTTCCGCCAATGACCAGTATATCCGTGTTCATTAATCGATCACTCCTAAGAGAACGTTATATCAGGAAATAGATATAGATTTTACCATAGTACATTGTCA
>JAYEHR010000038.1:0-19278 GCA_034659615.1 Methanobacteriota archaeon
AGAGTATCCTTTCCTACTGACATACTGTTTTTAAGTACATTGTAATAAGATCGCCTGCTAAAAGGTGCGCTGATATTTGTAAGCAGATATTTGGAAATATTTTTCAAAAGAGTGATATTCCTGATGGAATATCTCTCAACAAGGTCCCTGTAAATGAACATTTCATAATAATTGTTCAGGATCATCTGACGCAGTGATTCATCCTCCAGCACAATTTCAGGGAACCCTCCCCATAACATGTATTCCTCAAAAAGATTCTTCACAAGATACCTTTTCGAAGAGTATTCTGTATTTTCCCCTGCCTCAACGCCCTTAAATGAAAGGAATTCCCTGAAACTTAAAGGATACACATAAAAAGGAAGTGTTCTTCCACGAAGACTGGTGGCTATCTCTTTTGAAAGCAGTTTTGAACTGGACCCTGTAACAAATATCCTTGAATCAACTGTATCGTGAATTCGCCTTACAAAAATTTCCCAATCACCTATGTTTTGTATCTCATCAAAAAAGAAGTACACTGTTTTTTCCGTATTTTCAGGATATAGTTCAAAATACGCTTCAAGCAGGAGGTTCAAATCCTTAAGTTCAAGCGGTAGAATCCTATCGTCTTCAAAATTGATGTATGTTACCTGTGAAACGTCAATTTTTTCCCTCAGATCACTGATCAACTGGTAGAAAAAGAAGGTCTTGCCACTTCTTCTGGAACCTATGAGGCTGACTATTTTCCTGGTTTCGGGGATATAAAGTTCCCTCTTATAAACTTCTGGAATTCTCTTTTCGTGAAACTCTTTTATGATCTGCTTGAATTGATCTTTTTTTTCCATAACCTTCCATATAGGGTCAAATACATATAAATTTGACCTTACAAACAAGGTATATTTGGATTATTCAGTTCATGTTTGCAATCATACGTAGGAGTCGATGTGCCCATTGCAATTTCTTTTTCTTGATAGGGTCAACGTTCTCATCATTAAGATCAAAACCAGCCAGCGTGATGCTGGAAGCATTGAACTCAAGTGCCAGGAAGACACACCGGTCCCCGTCAGAAAAACCCCCGAAATTGTGAACGTTCGCCAGCGGTTTTGCCTGGGTCGTACCAATAATATTCTTCATCAGGGGCACATATTTAAGCAGTTTCACGGTATTGTCCCCATGGGCGTGTACGACCATGATCGCTCCTTGCTGGTTGGCAGTGATCTCCTTATCGATATCCCCATCAAGGTCGGTTACAATAATATCCGGAATGATCTCCCTATCCAGAAGAACAGTGGTTGCCCCATCGGCTGCGATGACCACATGATCTTCGATCTCCACAACATCCAGATCATCTGACAAACAGGGCGCATTTCCGCATACGAGTACGTCACGCCCTCTGATAAGGGTATCAAGAACATCGGTACCTGCGCTGCTCGATCCAACAAGCAGATTGGATAAGAGGAGAGCTGCAGTCTCATCCTCTTCCCGGGAAAATCCAAGATCATCGAGTATCTGCTGGTATATCGGTTCCCACTGGTTAAAATCCATGTTTTGTCCTCTTATGTGTTTGTCGTTGATATCCCAATATGCATGTCGATACCTTCCACTACCCAATCCTTGACCAGTGTACCGGAGGCCTCCACATCATAACCAATGACCTGTACCGAGGAACGGACTTCCTTTGCGATCATGTTCTCAAGGTCGAGCACAAGATCCAGGACCCGTTCATCGTCAATGCGAATGTGGGCCACAATGTTCTCATCGACCTCAAGGTCCAGTTCCTTGCGCATATCCTGTATCCTGCGTATGACCTCGCGGGCGAATCCTTCTGACTCGATCTCCCGGGAAAGGGTTGCATCCACGTAGACCACGCCATCGTTGAAGTCTGCGTCTGCCACCATGTCTGGGAGCATCTCCTTAAAGTTCACCATAGACGCAGTGACCATTGCGGTCTCCCCATTGGGTAGTTCGATCTCCATCTCACCGGTATCGGCCAGTCCTTCCTTGATTTGAGTGGCACTCATACTACCCAGAACCGTATTCACCTTGCCCGCATTGCCTTTGAATACGGGCCCGATAGTACTTGGGTTGGGCGTGGCCTCAATACCGAGCTCGTCCCAGCTTGTGCCCACATCTGTAAGGACGATGTCCTTTGCATTGGTCTGGTCCATCAGTACCGATCTCAGGTTCTCAACAGCTGATATGACCTGTTCCTGCTGTGGCGAGATCACGATACGTGACACCGGCCATCTCAACTTTCTCTTTACCTTCTGGCGTGCATTTGATGCCGATTCCACGATGGATCGCACAGTGATCATATATGCTTCCAGCTCTTCATCCACCAGTTCTTCATTGACATCCGGCCAGTCGCACATGTGCACTGTGAAGGGTGCGCCATCGTCGACATTGCTAACCAAGTTCTGGTACATTTCCTCAGCCAGGTGAGGCATGAACGGCGCAGTTACTTTTGCGATGTTCACGAATACATCATAGAGCACTCTGTACACCGCCAGTTTGTCAGGATCATCTGCTTCTGTCCAGGTGCGTGGTCGTATCAGTTGTATATACCATCGTGATAGGTCTTCCAGGACGAACTCATTGATCGCACGCATAGCTTTATGAAGCATATTTTGCTCCATGGCCACATTCACATCACGTATTACGGACTGCATACGCGAGAGGATCCATTTATCCTCCTGTCTCAGATGTTCTTTGATGGACTCAAAGGAGACCTCCAGTGGATCAAAGTTATCCAGGGCCATATAGGGAAGAGGGAAACGATACACATTCCACAGGATATTGTTCGTCCTGTGGATGGTGGCTATCTCGTCCCAGTTGAACTTCAGATCCTCCCAGGGGGCACTTGAAGCAAGGACATAGGCCCTGAGGGTGTCAGCTCCATATCTTGATATTACCTCGTGTGGTTGTATCACGTTACCAAGGCTCTTTGACATCTTCTTGCCACTGCCGTCTAGTGTGAACCCATGCATCAGCACACTTTTGTAGGGCGCTCTGCCAAAGGCCACCATACTGGCACCCAGCTGAGAATAGAACCAGCCACGTGTCTGGTCGTGCCCTTCGGTAATAAAGTCTGCCGGCCACCATTCATCAAATGCTTCTCGTGTATGTGGAAATTTCAGGGTTGCCCAGGAGGCCACTGCGGAATCGAACCATACATCGAACACATCCTCCACACGCGACATCGTACCGCCGCACTTACAGGACATGGTAATCTCGTCAACAAACGGTCGGTGTAGCTCGATGTCCATGCCGATACCGGCCTTTTCTGAAAGTTCCTCCCTGGTCCCGATCACGTCGATGGCGTTGCAACTATCGCATTGCCATACAGGTATGGGAATTCCCCAGTAACGCTGGCGTGAGATACACCAATCCCTGGCACCCTCCACCCAATCCTTGAATCTGGCAGAACCCGCCCAGTCAGGGCTCCAGCGTACATCCTTGATCTCAGCAAGCATGTCATCCTTCAACTCACCGATCTTGATGAACCACTGTTTGGTTGCAAGGTATATGATAGGGGTCTTGCATCTCCAGCAGTGACCATACCGGTGGGTGATGCTAGCTTCTTCCAGCAACAGCCCACGCTCCTTCAGGTCACCGATCACGATACTGTTCGCATCCCGGATGTTCATTCCCTCATACTTGCCACCTTGTTGAGTGAAACTGCCGTTCGGGCCAACCGGGCAGAATATAGGCAGGCCGTTCTTCACACCCACCTCAAAGTCGTCCATACCGTGTCCGGGCGCAATGTGTACACAACCGGTGTTCTCGGCTGTGACGTAATCAGCAAGGTACACATTATGCTCGATGTTCGCCTGCTCGGGAACCACGTCTGCAAGAGGATGTTCATAGGCAATTCCAGCCAGGTCCTCACCGGTCATGGTGTCCAGGACCTCGTAATCAGTGTATCGTCCTTTTCTCAGGACGTGTTCCACAAGCTCCGAGGCCATTATGAGAGTTTCACCGGACCCTTTTGAGGATACTGCCTGTACCTTTGAGTATTCGAACGTTGGGTGTACTGCAACAGCGATGTTCGAGGGGATTGTCCATGGAGTCGTTGTCCAGATCACGATATAGGTATTATCCTCGCCCTTTAGTTTGAACTTGATGTAAATGGATGGATCGGTCCTGTCCTCATATTCCACTTCGGAATCGGCAATTGCAGTTTCGCATCGGGGACACCAGTTGACCACGCGCTTCCCTCTCTCCAGCAGGCCCTTGTCCTGGGCCTGCTGGAGTGTCCACCATGCTGCTTCGATGTATTCGTCACGCAGTGTCATATAGGGGTCTTTCCAGTCAAGCCATACCCCAAGCATGCGGAACTGGTCGGTCATATCGTCCTTCTGTGTCAGGGCGAATTCCTTGCATTTCTCGATGAACTTACCGACACCATAACTCTCGATATCCTTCTTTGATTTGAATCCCAGGGCTTCTTCCACTTTGACCTCGATGGGTAGACCATGCATATCCCATCCAGCCCGGTCCAGGATATCGTGATCGTTCATTGATCTGTATCTCAGAATGGAATCCTTTATGATCTTGTTCCAGGCCGTTCCGAGATGGATATGGCCTGTAGTGTAGGGTGGTCCATCAACGAAAAAGAACTTCTTGGCCCCCCTTCGATGCTCTCTCACCTTTGAGTACGCATCGTTATCCTCCCAGAATTCATGAACCTTCTTTTCGATCTCATTTGCATTATACTGGTCAGCAACTTCTTTTATCATATCAGGTGGTCTCCGTGAGTGGTCTATTGTTTTGTATCACCTAATAGCATAATTGATTTAAATACTTTGGTTTGGTTCCCATTTACGGGAGAGGAAAGAGAGGGGCAGTTTGCAATAACTTTTTATCTCTGGCTGTCTCAATTATGGATATGACACATTATATATTGTCTGTAAACCCAGCTGAGAACTTTATCAGTGGTCAATACCATGTCTCAATAAGGTGATACATTGAAGATCAAATCAAGGGTTCAGCTGAGGAAGTCTGCAAAGAAAAAACTGTTAGCTGAACTTTCACCCATTTTTGGAGATGCTATGAAATCCATTTCCGACAGCAAGTACGAAAGTGCCACCGTTAACGGCATATCCATTGTCATTGTTGATGGTGCGATCATGTTCTTCAAGGATGACGATGTATATGTTCCGACCGTGAAAGGGGTTCTGGAGTTGGGACTTGATGAAAATGTGATCGTTGTCGATGCAGGAGCTGTCAGATTCGTAGTAAATGGCGCCGATGTCATGTGTCCCGGTATCGTCAGTACAGATCCCGAGATCCAGACTGGCGACCTGGTCATTATCAAGGAAGTGACCCACGACAAGCCTCTGGCAATTGGCAGGGCACTTGTGCCAGGTGATTCGATGAAGGCAGAATCTGGTAAAGCAGTACGATCCATTCATTATGTTGGTGATGAACTCTGGAACATGGAGGTATGAAAAAAGATATCATTAAAATATGATGAATATCTATATACTGTCACATTGATATAGCAACATAGAATATAGTTAACATATTATTCCTTCAATTGGTTTTAAAAAGAAAAGGTGCAGATTATGGCAAAGATCATGGATAAGTTATTTGGAAGCGGTACTAAAGGCGCAACATCGACAGATGAATATACAGAGCTTGATCTTGGCAAATATGAGGAGGTACTGGCAGATGAGCCGGCCGAGACGTATGTCAGGGTTGCGGAACTTACGAACCTGAATGAACTTCCGGCATTGAAGAAGGAAGTATATGATGGCAATATCCTTATGATCGATATTTCTACCATCAAGGCCGATAAACTCATGTTCGACCGTGCATTAAAGGATCTGAAAGAGGTCGTGATGGATGTACACGGCGACATTGCCGGTATCAAGGATGACCAGGTACTGGTCACACCAACAGGGATCAAGATCGACAGGTCCAAGATCATCGGTGGCAGATATTGAACGTCGAAGATACGACCCAGCAGGGGTTCGATACTCGAACCACCTGCCCCATGTGTCATCAGGATCTGGTCATCCACTGGCAGAGTGATGATATCCCCTATTTTGGAGAGATAATGTATATCACTGCGAAGTGCGAATGTGGTTTCAGGTTTGCTGACACGATGATACTCACACAGAAGACCCCTGTACGCTACGAGATAACGATCGAGGATGTCAGTGACCTGAATGCCAGGGTCATCCGTTCCACTTCCGGAACGATACGCATCCCGGAATTAGGTATTGATGTTGAGCCAGGGTCAGTGTCCGATTCGTACGTTACCAATATCGAAGGCGTCCTTGAGCGGATCAAGAGTGTTGTTGTCACTGCTACATCCTGGTCAAGCAACGATCCTGAGAAATATGCGATCGGTATGGAGCTACAGAAGAAACTTGACGAGGCCAGTCGGGGTGATCGAAAGCTTACGATCGTGATAGAGGACCCACTGGGCAACAGTGCGATCATATCCGACAAGGCAATTTCCAGGACCCTCTCTCCTGATGAGGCTGGGAAATTGAAGTCTGGTATGATCATATTCGATGTTGATTCATCTGAAGTGAAGATGGACACACCCAATGATGCACAACCTATCGGGAAATGATCATCAACAACACCGATAACAATACTGGTATTCCTATTTGAAATATTAAATGTAAACAATTCTGGTGACAATATGAGTGAACAGGAAAAAGAGGCATCACTCCCATCAAAGGACAATTTTAGTGAATGGTATAACAATATCCTTCACATGGCAGAGATCATGGATGTGCGCTATCCTGTAAAGGGGCTGTATGTCTGGCATCCGTTCGGATTTGCGATCAGGAAGAATGTGTATTCCATAATCCGCGAACTTCTGGATAAGGACCATCAAGAGACGTTATTCCCGCTCCTGATACCCGAACAGGAGTTCATGAAAGAGGCTGAGCACATTAAGGGATTCGAAGAGGAGGTCTACTGGGTGACACACGGTGGGACATCCCCCCTCGATGTGAAACTGGCCCTGCGTCCTACCAGTGAGACTGCTATCTATCCCATGTACAAGTTATGGGTGCGCTCCCATGCGGACCTGCCGCTGAGGTTGTATCAGATCGTGAACACCTTCAGGTATGAGACGAAACACACCCGTCCCCTTATCCGTTTGAGAGAGATCACTTCCTTCAAAGAAGCGCATACTGTTCATGATTGCTGGGAGGATGCGGCAACACAGGTGGATGAAGCGATACGCCTGTATTCCGAGTTCTACCATAGGCTTGCGGTCCCGGTGCTCCCCTCGAAACGGCCAAACTGGGATAAGTTCCCGGGTGCGGATTATACGATAGCGGTAGATGCTCTTATGCCGGATGGAAAGACGCTCCAGGTGGGAACAGCTCATCATCTGGGTGACAACTTTGCAAAAACGTTCGAGATCACATATGAGGACGCCAATGGCGAGCAGGTATATGCGCACCAGACCTGTTATGGTGTGTCCGAGAGATCCATTGCATCGATGATATCGATCCATGGTGATGATAACGGTCTGGTCCTTCCGCCTGCCATTGCACCTATACAGGTGATCATCATACCTATTATCTTCAAAAAGGCATCCGATGTACTTGAAGCATGTGAAGGTGTTAAGGATGAACTGGAATCTCTGGGAGTGCGCGTGCAGATCGATGCCAGTGACCGCCGCCCTGGTGCCAAGTATTACAAGTGGGAGATGCGTGGCGTACCTCTCAGGATCGAGATCGGACCACGGGATCTTAAGAATGAGGCGGTGATGGTGGTCAGACGTGACACCGGTAAGAAGGAGCAGATCCCCTTATCCGGGCTTGGTACTTCCGTGCTGGAGAGATTCAAGCAGATCCATGCCAGCATGTTCGAAAAGGCACAGGCAGACCTCAACGATCGGATATATGATTGCAAGTCCCTGGACGAGATCCGTGAGAAGCTTCAGGAAGGTATTGTCAGGACGTACTGGTGCGGTGAGGAGAAATGCGGCCTTGATATGGAAGAATCCATTGGTGCAGGTATACTTGGCATACCAACTGGCCAGGATGGAAGCGTCGTGTCGAAATGTCCCATGTGTGGCCAGGATGCGACCACGCAGGTATATGTGGCCAGGACGTATTGATCTATGACGATCAACAAAATCATTCGGAAAAATAAACAGTGATCAATTATGGGAACATTTTTGCCAAAAGATAGTAATAAACCTGAAAGACCTCTGTTCGTATGTGTGCTCTCAAACACGGAAACAGCATATATCGAGGGTCTTTCCGCAGCAGGAAAATCTGCCAAACTAACAGATTATACGCCTGCGGGAGATGCAGAAGTGCTTGAGACAGGCAATATAATCAGTGTGCCGGTGCTTCCAATGACGCCTCCGTATAACACACCCACTCCGGCTCTGACGACACGTGCTGTCCTGTCCCTGACAGGTGTTCCTCACCTTTTCGTACGATCTGGTATGAAACTGGACCCTGAGGTACCGATGGTGGACCTTGAGGTCGATGCGGGTGCAGATATTCGTAACAAGATCGCTGTGTCTGATGCCCGGACGATATTCGAGCGGGCCCGCGAGGTAGGCAGGGATGCCAGGGAGATGTCAGATTTCATTGTGATCGGTGAGAGCATCCCTGCAGGGACGACCACTGCCCAGGCAGTGCTCAAAGTCCTTGGTTACAATGGCAAGGTGAGCAGCAGTTTCTCTTCGAATCCCGTGGCACTAAAAGAGCGGGTTGTAAAGGAGGCAATGGAATCATCCAACATAACATCTGGTAGTCTGCGTGATGACCCTCTTGCTGCCATTAAATTTGTTGGCGACCCCATGATGCCGGCAGTTGCGGGCCTGGTCGCAGGTATCGGAGACAAGCGTGTGATCCTTGCAGGAGGAACCCAGATGGCTGCGGTCTTTGCAGTGATCAAGCATTTAGGCATAGACACCAGCAACATTTCGATCGTGACAACCTGTTATGTGGCCAATGATAAGACTGCCAATTTCGGAGAACTGGTACAGGAACTTGGTGCAGAGATGCTGGCAGTGGACCCTGGATTCGGTGGATCATGCATGATGGGGCTGCAGCAATACGAGAAAGGGTATGTTAAGGAAGGTGTCGGTGCAGGAGGGGCAGTCTACCTTGCACAGCTGATGGGTGTATCTGTGGATCAGGTGCGTGAGGAGGTAGAGAATATCTGTACACGGCTTGCCAGTCTGATGGAATGAAGAAGAAGACTGCAATACTTTATCCCCTTTTGGCATAACATGCAATGTTAATAGCATAGATGTATCAATAGATATGTCTGTTTTAACTAACGTGTATTAACTTGTTGAGATATACAAATGACATATCAATTATAGAGATAGATTATATTCCTGAAAATCATTTTATTCACTAACAATAGAAATGTGGATTTTTAAGGAGGCTTCTCAGGCCATCCATCCACCTCTTCGAAAGAAAGGGAAATTGTTCCCCATGCAGAGTTTGCGCATTCCAGTCTAAATTTATTCATGTACATACCTGATCACCACCTATTCCAGATCTACAACAATCTATCTGCAGTCATTGTATATAAGTGTACTTATATAATGATATATAACCATCATAATAATGATGTCCTTTGTAGTGTATGTTCGGACATGTGAATTTGCCATTCCAAAAAAACACCTGCATAAGACCACATGTCTATCATGTGAGTTCAGGCAGATATTATAAAAAAAAGAGAACTGATATACTACAATGTACGAATAACATCGAAGTTGTAGGAGAATATGCAATTCTACCAGATTTCAAATTATATTTCGTATGTACATCTGCACCTACCTCTGAGTTGCCGCATCTGGTATAAGAAGGATTGAGCACCAATCCAGGACACCAGCGGTCGGTGGTGACCGCTAAATATATCATCAATAAGAGGAATTAAAGGGATGCTTTGTGTAAAGGGGCTGTGGCCTAGCCTGGAATGGCGACGGGCTCCAGCGGATAAATGATGAACAACGGGTCTGCTGAGATCTACCCGACGGGGTGGATCGGTGAGGAGCCGTTGGAGCACTGATATGTGTTCTTAAGAATTGACTGTCATAAGGCAGTTGTTCGGAGAGACCCGTCGATCGTGAGTTCGAATCTCACCAGCCCCACGTTCCTTCTTTTTGCAGCGGATACATTTTCCATTCGGTTGAAAAGAGCCCGATACAAACCTTTAAATGTAATAATGTGTGTACTAACCCTGTTTCATCGTCGGGATAACATCCCGTGGGAATGTGGCTTGTGACCAGGCTGAACCGTGAAACAAAAATGGAACAAAGGTGAATGAATTGTCAAAATCATTTTATGGATATGTGAAGGATGCATGGAAAGACCCTGATAGCACATACGTCAAGGACCTGAGATGGGAACGGCTGCAAGTATGGAGACGTGAAGGTTCTGTTACGCGGGTCAGACGACCAACTCGAATTGACCGTGCACGTTCCCTTGGCTACAAGGCAAAGCAGGGGATCGTGGTGGCACGTGTAAGGGTCCGCCGCGGAAGCATGAGGAAATCCAGGTATGTACGTGGGCGTCGTACCCAGCATACGGGTAAGAACAAGATCACTGTCGGAAAGAGTATCCAAAGGATCGCGGAAGAGCGTGCGGCAAGAAAGTACCCGAACATGGAAGTCCTGAACTCCTACTGGGTAGGTGAGGACGGGAAGCTAAAATGGTACGAAGTGATCCTTGTTGATCCAAATCATCCTGTCATTAAAAGCGATAAGAACCTTAAATGGCTTGCAGGTAAGGCACACACTGGTCGTGTCTATCGTGGCAAGACAAGTGCTGGTCGCAAGGGCAGAGGTATGGCAACACGGGGTACCGGTACTGAGAAGACCCGGCCCAGCGTACGATCTAGGACCAGCTGGAACAAGTGATACACTATATTATCCTGCGTGCCACAGTGCACGCCACAGAAGATAGGTCCAGAGTGAGAACGGCTCTGGATCTGTTCTTACCAGCACCTGCAGGTAAGAGCAAAGACCATGACGATCTGGTCGATACGCTGGAAGTTCAGGGGCATTACGACAACCCGATAACGATGCTCAGTGCAAAGATCGATCGCAAAGCTCAGACGTCTGCTATTGTGAAGTATATTCGCGAACATCTATCGAGCGAGGATGTCGTCACTCTCAACAATGAGATCCAGGAACGACTGGATGATGATCAGCTCCTTTTTTTGCGATTCGATAAGCAGAAAGCATATCAGGGTCTGCTGAAATTATCCTCTTCTTCTGATGCGATCATCGTAAGGATCAAGATCGCAACGTACCCAAAGAACCGTGAGAAAGCTATAGAGATCGTGGAGGATTTGCTTGTCCCAACCAAGGTTCTATGATCTGAACGTACATTCCCGACCGGATGGTAACACTGAGCCGGAACAGATGGCCTCAATAGCAGGCCGTATCGGGTACAGCGGGATTGCGATCACGAATCATTCCAGTAGTAAGGACGCTGTTGTCGAAGTGGATACACCGGGGATAGAGGTATTTCGTGGCGTTGAGCTCATGGTCTCCAACGCCTCAAAGCTTCATGGGCTTGTGGGAAAGTATCGTAACAAGGTAGACGTCCTGGTCGTTCATGGTGGCAATGAGGATGTGAACAGGGCTGCTGTGGAGAACCCGAATGTGGATGTACTGGCTCATCCCCAGACATCGAGGGACGGAGGGATCAACCATGTGCTTGCACGATCGGCAAGCGAGAACAATGTGGCCATCGGATTCAATATGGACACGATCATAAAAGGTCGCGGTGGACGTCGGGTACAAACCCTTTCACATTTCAGGAAGAACCTGGAGCTCGTACGCAAATATGATGTGCCAATGTTGCTCACAAGTAATGCCGCATCACGTTTTGATATGAGGGCACCACGAGAGATGATCGCTCTTGCAGGCCTGTTTGGGATGAGGCGGGATGAGGCAATCGATGCGTTGAGCAGGATCCCGGAGCAGATAATTAACCATAATCGCTTGTCAGCAGGTCCTTTATGTGAAGGTGTTGACATCATCAAGGAAGAAACTCTGTCAGAGGGTGAGTTCTTGTGAAGATACTGCCTCCAACACTGCGTGACAAAAAACGCTACCTTGCCTTTGAACTGGTCTCGGATTATCCGGTAGCAAGAAATGATCTGATACGTGAGATATTCTCATGTGCCAGTTATCTGGTAGGCGATATGGGTTCCAGTTAGTGTGGGATCAGGCTCCTTGATCTTGAGGGTTCCCACGGAGTACTACGTTGTTTAGCTGATAGTGTGGAATTGACCCGTGCAATCCTTGCAATCCTCTCATCGGTAGGAGATGAGCAGGCGTTCATACACGTGCTGGGTGTGTCTGGCACGGTCAGGTGTGCCACGAAGAAGTGCCTGGAGCATACAGGTGAGGTCCATGCAGAAATATCAGACACATATATATGAATGGAAACTCTATTATAGGTAATTGTTGTTATCACCTGTGTAAATACTGATAGGAGAACATGAAGAGCATGCAAATGGCACCACAAATGGGTTATGATAGAGCTATTACTGTTTTTAGTCCAGATGGAAGGCTATTCCAGGTAGAGTATGCAAGAGAAGCTGTCAAAAGAGGTACGACAGCCGCTGGAATAAAAGCTACGGACGGAGTAGTACTGCTGGTAGATAAAAGGATCACTACCAGTTTGATCGAGGCAGAATCGATCGAGAAGATCTTCCAGATAGATGAACATATCGGTGTTGCAACATCGGGTCTTGTTGCGGATGCGCGTGCCCTTGTGGATCGGGCGAGAGTGGAAGCCCAGATCAATGTGGTTTCGTATGACGAACTGATAGGAGTTGATGTGCTTGCCAAGAAGATATGCGATCACAAACAGACGTACACCCAGTATGGTGGTGTGCGTCCATATGGCACAGCCCTTTTGATGGCTGGTGTCGATGATGACCGACCACGTTTGTTCGAGACCGATCCAAGTGGTGCGCTGTTGGAATATAAAGCAACGGCGATCGGAGCAGGTAGGAACGCATTCATGGAAATGTTCGAGGAGAAATACCAGGATGATATGAACCTGGATGATGTTATCATGCTTGGTATGGAAGCTCTCTACCAGGCATCGGACATGAAACTGGATGCGTCAACGCTTGAGGTAGGGGTCGTCACAATTAAGGACAAGATGTTTAGGAAGTGTTCCGAGGAAGAGGTTAACACCTATGTGGAACGCGTCCTTGAGATCCACAAAGAGGATGAGCAGGAAGAAGGAGACAAATCAGAATAATATCCTGGTAGCAGGGTATATTTTCAGGAAGAAGGTGTTCAGATATGATATCTCTTGATGAAGCTTTGGTAGCAAGATTAAAGAAAGGAAGTAAACATTTCGAAGTTCTTGTGGACCCGGATGGTGCTCTTGCGTACAGAATGGGAGAGGATGTAAAACTGGAGGACATTCTTGCAGTGGAATCGATATTTGAAGATGCAAAGAATGGCGAGCATGCTGCAGAATCCGATATTATGAGTACGTTCGATACGGATGATGTGTTCGAGGTCGCAGCATCGATCATCAAACACGGTGAACTCCAGCTCACACAGCAGCAGCGAAAATACATCCTGGAAGAGAAAAAAAGGCAGGTCATAGCGACCATTGCACAGAATGCGATCAATCCCCAAACAAAGACACCACATCCTCCAACACGTATAGAACATGCTATGGAAGAGGCAAAGGTGCATATCGATCCTTTGAAATCAGTGGATGAGCAGGTGACCATTGTGATGAAAGCAATACGCCCGATCATCCCTATCCGTTTTGAGGAAGTAGACATCGAGGTCAAGGTGCCACCAGAATATGCTGGGAAATCCTATGGTGACATCGCGAAGTTTGGTACAATGATGAAAGATTCCTGGGAGAATGATGGTTCCTGGGTAGCGGTCATCAGGATGCCAGCTGGAATGCAGAATGATTTTTATGGTCTTGTGAATCGCCTGACAAAGGGAGATGCCCAGACCAAAATATTATGAAGGCGGCATGAAAGATGGATCACAATATAGTTATTCCGGGACAGATGCTTTCGGAAGATGTGAAGAGTGCAGGTCATGGGACCTATGTAAAGGATGATAAGGTCTATTCCTTGTACTATGGTGTTGCAAATTTGAAGGACAGGACTTATGTTGTTCCATTTTCAGGCAAGTACATTCCTTCACGAAAGGACTATCTGATAGGAGTTGTGATACAACTTACATCTTCAAACTGGATATTCGATATCAGATCCCCCTATGATGGTCTGCTTCATGTGTCCGAATATCCAAAGCGTGTAGATTCTTCTGAAATGAAGCGTATCATGGACATCGGGGATTGTGCGATCCTCCGTGTCAAGGACGTGAGCAAATCCATGAGGACCGATGTTACCATGCGTGAGCGTGGTCTAAGGCCTTTGAAGAACGGGCGCCTGATCGAGATATTGTCAACCAAGGTCCCACGGGTCATTGGACACAATGGGTCCATGGTCAGTATGCTTAAGAAGGAGTCCAATTGTGACATGTTCGTTGGCCAGAATGGCAGGATATGGATACACGGTAAGGATAGTGATATGGATCGCTTAACCGAAGCGATTGACCTGATAGAGCGCGAAGCACATATGTCGGGCCTTACTGAGAAGGTACAGCAGTTTTTGAGCAATGATCCGGTTGTAGAGGATGAGATCGTATCTGGTTCGGATGAGTCCGATGATCCGGAATCAGATATTTCGTCTGAGGATAATAACGACATTATACACGAGGAAACCCGCAGGAAGGTCGATGCACTTCTGGATGAAGCCGAAGATGCATGAGGTCTTTGCTGTTCGAGGGAAATTTAAAAATAAATTTGGAGAATCAATTATGAGTGATAAACCGGAGTATTTTATCGATGAGAACGGCCTGCGTCTTGATGGCAGGCGTGCAGATGAGATCAGGCCGATGACGATGGAAATGGGTGTGCTTTCCAGAGCGGATGGCTCCTGTTATCTTGAATGGGGTAATAATAAGGTAATCGCAGCCGTATATGGTCCGCGAGAACTGCACCCCCGCCGATTGCAGCGTCCAAGCGAGGTGCTTGTACGATACAGGTATAATATGGCTGCGTTCTCTGTGGAGGACAGGATCCGCCCGGGTCCAAGCAGGAGGAGTACGGAAATATCAAAGGTCAGCGGCGAGGCATTCGAACCTGTGGTCATGACCCAGTACTATCCAGGTGCTGTTATTGATGTATTTGCCGAGGTCCTGCAAGCGGATGCAGGGACCAGGACCGCAGCGATCAATGCGGCCACAATTGCACTTGCGGATGCCGGGATCCCAATGAAGGGACTGGTGGCAGCATGTGCAGTGGGTAAGGTCGATGGCCAGCTGGTACTTGACCTTAATAAGCCCGAGGATAACCATGGAGATGCGGACCTTCCTGTGGCGATGACCCAGGACGGTGACATCACATTGCTTCAGATGGATGGCAACCTGACCCATGAGGAGTTTATCACGGCAATGGAAATGGTCAAGAAAGGTTGTGACCAGATATTTGAACTTCAGAGAAAGACCCTGGTCTCCAGGTTCGGTTCTGAGGGTGATGTCGATGCATTGGAAGGATCCGGGGAAACTGAAACAAAGGAAGAAGCTGAGGAAGGGTCTGAGGGTAAAGGATCTTCAGAGAAGGACGATGTTTCTGATACTGGTGACGATGCTGAGGAAGTGGATGATGCCAGTGAGAAGTTCAAGGAAGATATCGCAGATTTTGACGAACAACAGGAATCTGGATCGGACGAGGAAAGTGAGGCTTCTGACGAGGATGTAAAGGGTGAGGAAGATGAGCAGTGAAGTGGTTTCAAGACTTAAGAAAGATTATATTTACAACCTGATGCTCAAGGGCCAGCGCGAGGATGGCCGCCAGTTTGATGAAGCGCGTGATATTGTCATTGAGACAAATGTTGTCGATAAGGCGGAAGGTTCTGCAAACGTGCAGATAGGTGATACCCGGGTTATGGTCGGTATCAAAGTCCAAATGGGTTCCCCATTCCCAGATACCCCGGACAAGGGTGTTATCATTACCAGCATGGAGTTAAATCCCATTGCTTCTCCGGACTTCGAGGCAGGTCCTCCACGACCAAAAGCCATTGAAATGGCACGTGTGGTAGACCGCGGAATACGCGAATCGGGCGCAATTGATTTAAGTAAGTTGTGTATTACGAAAGGAGAAGAGGTCTGGATCGTATTCATCGATGTCCATGTGTTGAATAATGGCGGAAATTTACTGGATGCTGCATCCCTTGGTTCGATCGCAGCCCTGATGACCACTACCATTCCATACGAAAGAGAGGGACGTGGTGAGGACATACGAATGCCGATCCGCGAAATGCCAATAGGTATCTCGCTGATAGATGTCGGTGGAGAGCTGTTTCTCGATCCGACCTATAGCGAAGAGGCCATTTGCGATACAAGGATCACTATAACCTCTAATCAGGATGGTTCGATCTGTGCGATGCAGAAGAGCGGTGCAGGTCCTCTTTCAGAGGCTCAGGTCTTTAAGGCAGTGGAAACTGCTCTTAAGAGAGCGACTGCCATTCGCGAGAAACATCTACTGAACATTTGAATACGACCACGATCTGACAATAACGGATAAAGTTCACAATACCACAGTTAGATCAATATCAAGGAGTTAATTTCATGGCAAAGAAGTATACGAAGAAAGGACGAGTGTCCAGGTCAGCAGGTCGATTTGGGACACGATATGGACGTAAAGATCGTAAGCTTGTGGCTGATCTTGAAGAAAAGATGCACATGGCACACATATGCACCAACTGTGCGCGTCCAACTGTGAAAAGGATCGGCACAGGAATATGGAAATGTACGAAATGCGGTAACACCTTTGCAGGTGGTACTTATCTCCCAACCACATCTGTTGGAAGGTCAGTTGCAAGATACATCAAGAAAGCTACTGAACAGGTTGAGTAAGTCATATGGACTATAAATGTACACGATGTAAGCGTAACGTTGAGATCGATTACCAGTATACTGGTATCCGCTGTCCATACTGTGGACACCGGATCCTTGTAAAAGAGCGACCAACGTCTATCAAGACCATCAAAACAGAGTAAGAGGAGTATGCTTATTACTTCCTCCCGCTCTCCTTCTGCCAATACCCGGATACTGTGTAAATATCTGGGATCTTTTTTCAATTCTGATTATGTAACCCGCGGCAAGATGGGTCTGAGTGAGGTATTTCACCAGGCAAGAGGTGATCCTGTCATGGTCGTAGGGCAGTATCATGGGAATCCAGGTAGCTTTGCTGTTTACGATCCCGATGGTGAGTGCCTGCTGTCTGTCAGGATGAGCCTTGCACATCCAGGTACGTTCAAGTATTCGCCCCTCAAAAAGATCGAAACCATTATTGTTGGAGAGGGGGAACTTGCCGATCTGATAGTACAACATCTTCCTGTGCACCGTACCACCGGTGATTGTGGCCAGGTATGTCTCGAAATAGATGATACGAAGATGGATTTCAGGTACTTCGACGATCTACTGTTCAGTTTCGTGGTAAAGAGTTATAGATGATCCGGAGCTGATGCTCATGAAGACGGTCTGCGAAACTATTTTTGAAACAGATAAGGCAGCTCGCATCTATCGTTCTATCCAGCCGGAACTCGAGAGGATCGTCTCCGACCGTTCGACGATCGAACTGACACAGAATGACCACTCCTTGAAACTTAGAATCTGTGCTGATGATCTGGTGTCCATGCGCTCGACCCTGAACACATGGTTACGTCTGGTGAAGATCGCGCATGAGGTTTCGTATGTTGTTCCATGAACCAGGGTCGTCAGGTCCCAAAATTGCATTAGGTCTGTCATCCCCCTGGTTCGTAAATGACATTGATCCTGACACTGCCTCAATTCCGTAAACAATAATAATATGGAATAAATTCTTCCGGATATCTGGGAGCGGAACGTTTCAGCTTAAGCGCGTAGCGTACTAATGAACATATCAACAGATATCAGTTCGGGCAATCTGTGAAAGCGAAGGGAAATAAATTAATAGAACTACATGAGTATCCACACAAATCTGCGATGAGCCACAAAAAAATAATTTCATTGCATTTTACCTTGTTGGCATTGGTGGGCACTTGCTTGTAGATGTGCTATTCCTAAAGAATTTAAACAGTCGGTAATGATTCAGGTAGAAATGCATAAAGCATATTTTTTCATTGGGAATAATGTTATATGTTCTCAGTATTGTTTGCATATTGTCACAATTTAAACAAACTAGAACATTCATATTAATTTAGAGTGCTAAATCTGGGATTTAATATCAGTGAGGTTTTATACATGGGATTAGATGATGAAAATAAACAATTGGCAGTTCTTATTGATGCCGACAATGCTCAGGCAGCAATAATCGAAGGATTGCTTTCCGAAATAGCCAAATATGGAACTGCAAACGTTAAGAAAATTTATGGTGATTGGACTGATCCAAACCTGATCAGATGGAAAGATTGTCTTCTCAAGCATTCCATACAGCCTATGCAGAAATTCAGTTACACCACCGGAAAAAACTCAACAGACTCCGCTTTAATAATAGATGCAATGGATCTCCTCTATACTAAAAACTTAGATGGGTTTTGCATAATCTCAAGTGATAGCGATTACACTGGGTTGGCTGCGAGAATTAGGCAGGATGGATTGATCGTCTATGGATTTGGGGAAAAGAAGACCCCTAAGTCATTAATTGCTGCATGCGACAAATTCATTTATACTGAAAACCTTCGTAAGGATGAGGAAGAAGAGGGTACAGATCAAGTACAACAATCCCCAAAGGTCAGTACCAATGAATTAAAGGGCGATACCAAACTTGTTAGTACGTTGAGAATTGCAGTGGAAGACTCAGCCCAGGACGATGGATGGGCTCTTCTCTCGATCGTTGGAAACAACCTGGTTCAAAAGGAACCTGATTTTGATTCCAGGAATTATGGATATAAGAAGTTAGGAGAGCTTTTTAAGGCAATAGGACTTTTTAACATCAAAGAGGCTAGATCAAATAATTCAAATAACAGTATGATCTATGTAAAAGACAAGAGACGATAAGGTGGCTTTATGGGTGGTATAGTGTTATCTGTACGACGATTCTGATAGACAGATGGGATATTCAACAAAATTCGGTTTTGAATTGAGGTCAGAACAATATATTTTTAGTGATAAATGATTGTAGAGAATTTTGATTTACATTCATATTCCAAACGTGAATACTTCACACTACAACAATTGCTCACAAAGCACAAAAACTCTTCTATTCCGAAGAATTTATACACATTTTCAGTCAAACTTTCATAATT
>JAYEHR010000039.1:0-19161 GCA_034659615.1 Methanobacteriota archaeon
ATACATATACTTATTGGTTAATTACACACGCAATCTCCCATTTGCAGTGTCAAAAACGATAGACTAAGCTAGTATTCTCTTGCTACCGTTTAGAAAAATATGTGCTTAAATTGACCGGAAGTCAGGTTATGAAGGGTTGACATAATAGTGATAATAGAGAAGATCGATGCATCGTCATTCCTTGTCAGCAGCATAGTGTTCTCAGGGAGAGAGCCGCTGATGCGGCCTCGTGCGGTGGAGCACATGGCAAGTACATGCAAAGAAAAAGGGTATGCTTGTAGCATGCATTACCAAAGAGCATTATTCTGATGCTGTCGAGTATCTTACTGCAAAAGGGTTTGATCATGAGGTCCGTACCACTGCCATACGGGAATTCATCGGTGGTCCGGACGATATCTCCATGATCGCAAGGACCATGCCACCGTATCTCAATGGATCTCATGCCCCTTATGTCCTCCAGCAGGGGATACCAGACCATGCCATACAGATCAGTAGTGTGCGTGATACCAGATATTTCAGTCAGTGGAGATGCTACAACTTGCTGTTCGTGCTCATGAATATATGGGGAACGTGTGGATCAGGACAAAAGAAGATAGTAATGAGGAGGTTGACTTCGAATCAGTTTGAAATTTAGACAACTGCTTTATATGGTCATTGAGTAGCTATACATGGGTGTGATCGAATGAAACGGACGTATCAATTAATTATACTGTTCATTGCCATTCTTGGATTGTTGGCTGCAGGCTGTGTGGGACAGAAAGCAGATGTGAGCTCACGGATGTTCGATCAGGATGGAGCTTATCTCAAAGGTGGGATGGAATACCAAACAGAAGAAGCATATGCGCAAGGGTCGTACGATGAGAAAGAGGAGTCTTATGGTAACGGGGTCCAGACCGCAGAATCCAGAAAAGTAATAACCACAGGCGAACTCTCATTGGAGGTTGACGATGCCTCTGTTACTGTGGACTCCATCATTAATATCACACAGACTGCCGGAGGCTTTGTTTCAAGTTCATCGGTGTATGACAGTTATTATGAAGACAATACGCACAAACAGGGCCATGTCACGGTCCGCATACCTGCCTCAGGTTTTAATTTTGTCATTGATGAGATCGGCTCTCTTGGAAGGGTCACGTCAAAGAGCATAAGTGGCACAGATGTCACAGAGGAATATATCGACCTGAGTGCACGCCTCGACAATCTTGAACTGCAGGAGGCACGGCTCCAGGAGATTATGAATATGACCGAGACCGTAGAGGATGTGCTGGATGTCGAAGATGAGCTGTGGCGTGTCAGAGGTGATATAGAGAGCTTCACGGGAAGGCTGAACTACCTGAATAATAAGATCGAGTTCTCAACGATCCATGTATATGTCACCGAACCCAGACCTATAACACATGCATGGGGCTTAAGGGATGCATTATCAGATTCAGTGGAAGGGTTCATAGCTTCTGTGAATGCACTGATAGTGTTCATCGGGTACGCGCTTCCGATCATTATATTTGTGACGGTGACAGGTACAGTGATTGTGCTTATAAGACGCAGGACCCGGGGATGAGATCACTGATCTTATGACAGGTTTGTATGGAGATATGCTGAAATTATGACCATGTTATGCTTAGTGTGGTTGTTATACTGGATTTACGTATCTCCTTTTTTTTCTTATTATGAAAAACGAAATTTCAGTTATTAGAATACCGAGCAGAAACAGAAAATAACAATTCAGATAATGGAAGGAGATAAAAAAAGACCTAATGCATAATTGCGAAAAAGGAGAGAAACTGCAAAGTGAACTGGTGCTTGAAACAAGATCATTCGATCCCAGCTTCCGCACCTTTAAGCGCATAGCTCCAGTTACATTCCCCCTCCGATCTGGGATAGTTCGAACTCGATCTGTCCAGGTATGGTCGCTCTAAAAACGAAGACATTGTACCTCAATTGCCTGGCGAGGGATATTGCGTTTTTTTGCTCAACGCTCAGAAGATCTGAAGTGGTAGTGATGCAGAGCATTTTCCTGTTGTCATACACCAGAAAATCAAAGTACTGGGAATTGGCTCTCAGGAAATCCACGAGATCCTTTAGGTCATTCCATTTTGTACACATGTGAATGTTCTTCGTGGAGGAATTTTCCACATACCAGTCCCTGCTCATGTAGGGATACTTATTATACTGATCCTCCAGATCCTCAAAAGCCCTGTATATCCTATCCATATCCTTTTTAAGGCTGATCCACTTCCAGTCCTGTTTGGAGAAGTATTTTGCTGCCACTATCTCTACTATCGCATTTTTATCCTTTTCATCCAGTTCCATATTAGCACACCACGTTAAAGATCATCATCCTGTGAATAACTTCTGTTCAATTTAAGTGCCAGTTCTGCCCTGGCCAGTTCCTGTCCCAGATATCCAGCATGCTCAAGTCTCGAGACAAGCTCCATCCCGATGATGGTATCCAGAACCTCGTCTGCACTCCTGCCGACAATTGATACCTTTTCGTGTTTTGCCACGATCAAACCGGTCCCCTTGCCACCATCCGGTACTATGCCTATCCGAAACGCTCCGGCAGGGTCGAGTTGCCAGTTATCATTGCTCCTGGCTTCGATAAAGTCCTTCGGCATGGGAATATCCGGACGGCGTCGTTTTTCCTTGACTGTGAGCAGATCGATCCCCAGGTCTTTTGGAGAACTATCCCTGAGGGCAGCGAGCACCATCATATTGGAAGCGGTTGCAAGCTCGCCGATGGAACCCTGTGTTTTGGTACTGTACTCCGGGGTGAACAGAATAGATGCCCCCACATCTGCTGCAATACCGCATAGGACCGCGTTGACACCGATCGAATCAGCATCGATCAGTTCGGAGACATTGCCCACGCCAAAGAATAACGGTATATCGGGATACTCCTCATGGAACTGCTGGTATCTCAATATCGAACCCACGATATCATATCCTATGGGATCAAGTACCGGATCGGCTATGATGTTCGTGATACCCAATGAGCGGGCATCCACGATGTTCCTGATGAGACTATCTGGATCATGTGTATTGTCCGATATGATGACCACCGGTATCCCGGACCTTGCCACCATCTCCCCGATCCGATCTATGTTGGTACCGTTCAAACTGAGCACGAGATCAATACCAGTCTCAATGGCGCTTATGATCAGGTCCGGTTCAAGGGTATCGATACTGATGGGGACCGATGAACATTGTCTTGCGACCGTTACTGCTCGTTCAACATCATCGGTGGTAGCTCCAAGCGAGGCACCGAGGTCGATCATGTCTGCACCCTTTTGGATGAAGGATGTGATCGTTCGGACAAGCTCATGGTCCGACAAACCGGTGGCATCAACCACTTCGACCAATACCTTCATGCGTGAGCCACCCCCTATCTTCCGATTTCCGATACTTATACGAGCCCGCGCATTCTCCTCAATGTCCGCAACGGTCTTGAGAGCCATATCCCGCCGTACGTCTGAGAGAAGCTCACATGCAGGGATCTGGGTCGAGAATTCCACCTTATCGGCAAAACTGATCGCGAAACCAAGATCATAGGCATGTTTTGGACCAAGGTATATCTTACAATCCAGTCCATCGGCAATGCCGGAGAAATCGCCGGAGACAAGACCTGGCACAAGGATCATGTTGAATGATGTAGTGGGATATTGTTCTTTGATAGCATGAAGTAAACGGTGTGGAGTTATGAAGGCAGCCACATCCGTATCGATCACCACGATATCTGCGCTAGATCCTACAGATCCGCGTACAGTATCTTCTGCAAGGTGTCCTGTAGCAACAAGGATCTTCATATCTCTAAATAGGTAAGGTAGTTAAAAAAAATATCTGTTAAAAATAGTTCCGGACAGGTCTCATACTGGAGACCGGTTCGGATCGACGGTGGTTTAAATTCACGTTCAATGAATTATGTCGATGATCGAGCCGCCGTGGCTTGAAGCACCCGTGTTCATGGGTTCGACAACAGGCATCTCCCGTCCCATTCTGGTGTAGGACCTGGATGCAGTGTTTGTCTTTTCAACTATATTCGCCTCGTACTGCGGACCAAGGACCTGTGCCGACTGAACACCTGTCATAATAGCCATCACGCGGATCTTACCTTCATAGTCATCCCTGACCCGTGCACCCCAGATAACATTTGCATTTGGAGATAGTTCATATGTCAGTGATGCTGCAACTTCCTCTGCTTCCTTGAGACTCAGGTCCGGGCCACCGGTGATGTGGACAAGACTTCCTGTTGCGCCTCTGTAATCAACGTCGAGCAGGGGGTGGTTCAGTGCTGCACGTACCACATCAGTACTTTTATCCTGATTCTTACTCTCGCCGACCAACATTACAGCAACGCCTCCACAGCCCATGATGGACCTAATGTCAGCGTAGTCCAGATTGATCAGTGATGGCTGGGTGATCGTTTCAGTGATTCCTTTTACAGTCTCAGCGATCAGCTGGTCCATGACTGAAAATGCCTGCTCTATGGGTAGATTGGGCACATACTCCAGCAATCGGTTGTTGTCCAGGACGATCACGGTGTCAGCTGCACGACGGAACTCTTCAAGTCCCTCTTCCGCTTTCACGGTACGTGCTCTCTCGACCCTGAACGGGCTGGAGACCATTCCAACCACAATGGAACCCTGTTCCTTGGCGATCTCTGCCACTACTGGTGCGACACCGGTACCGGTACCTCCACCCATCCCGGCAGTCACGAAAACGAGATCGCTCTCCTTGAATACTTCTTCCAGCGTGCCGCGTGCAAGCTCAGCGGCCTTGGCACCTACTTCAGGATATCCGCCTGCACCAAGTCCCCTGGTTAGGGTCTTGCCTACAAGGATCTTCTTGTCAGCACGTATGTGATCAAGATGCTGTTTGTCGGTGTTGATCGCTATGGTCTCTGCTCCCTCTATACCAATGTTATAGAGCCTGTTGACGGTATTGTTCCCAGCACCGCCACATCCAACGATCGTGATCCTGGGAAGACCAAAGCCTTCTAGATCATCCATATCGAGCGTTTGTCGATATTCCCTCTCTTTCTCAGTGTGTTTCAACGCTTCTTGTACTATAGATTGCACATTCATCCCCTCTCTTGGATATGTACGATGTTGTGCGTAGGTTACCACGCTTCATGTAATAGCAGCTAACATCTCCGATCTTTGAATCAGTTTACTGCTCCTCTCATCTATGAGTTCTCTTACAGCCGCCCTGATTGCTTCACTAGTAGACGGAAATTCACCCTGGGCTACCATATAGTCGATCATTGTTAGTTGTTGATCCGGCAGTCTGATCGTGATTCTCTGCATGAAGTTAGCCCTTTGCGGTTGTAGTCTGACGTGCGTCCGACGTCTGGCAGACATAAAGCAGACGTGTGTCTGACAAATGTCTGCTCAGAATCGGACGTGTGTCTGACATAGTATTTGTAAATAGTTATATATAAGTGTATCGCATGCATTATAATGATGATAACCATCAGAGACGGGAATATTGAAAATAATAATGTGTGTTTGCGTTAAAGCACATCCCTACAAATCTTACATACTTCTACAGAAACATCTTATTTAAATAAAGATACCAATACAATATATCATTCTGAAAATAGGCGATACACATATTATTCAAACATGGATCGATACAGGAATGCCTTCTGTACTATTTCCATTGGACTTCCGATCTACAGAATGACGTTCAGTATCAGAAATAGATGAAATTGGGTTAAAACCGTATCCAATTCCTTCGCAGCCGTCCTTCTTTGTGCTTTATGCCTTCTTCAGCGTCACCCAGAACACGCTACCCTGTCCCTGTGGATTATCCTCCACCCCAACATCACCGCCATGCAACTCGATGATCCGCTTGACGATGGCAAGACCAAGTCCGGTACCCTTGATACCTTTTTTATCCGCCCGCTTGAATCGATCAAAGATGTGCAATTTATCCTCATTAACTATGCCCTCGCCTGGATCTGTTACCGTGACCTTCCAGAAGTTCTGCATATCGATTATATCAATCAGGATATCGCTTCCTTCGGGACTGTATTTTATGGCATTGGATATCAAATTCTCAAAAACTTCTTCAACTATGACGTTGATCCTTGTCATATACTGGCCACTAAGCTCAAGTCGGGTATTCATCTGCTTATTTTCAAGCAGAGGTGAAAAGTCGTCAAGTGCTTTACATATAATAGGACCAAGGTCCATGACCTTCAGCTCGATCTGATCCATGGACTCGAACTTTGAGAACCGGGAAGCGTTTTCGATCATGTTGATGAGCTTCTCATTATTTCGCTTGATAATATGAAGGAAACCCTGTTTCTGTTCATCCTCTTCGATCTTGAGCAGAACCTCGGTGAACCCTTTGACTATGCCAGCAGGGTTCAAGAGATCATGGCGCATGATATCAGCGAAGAGATCCTTGAGCTTATTGGAACGCTCCAGTTCTTCTGCATAATGCAGAAGGGTATCCTCTGCTTGTTTGCGCTCGGTGATGTCACGCACAATAGCTTGGATAACTTTTTCCCCACCCATTTCAAGGATGTTTGAGGATACATCCCCACGGAATTTTTTACCGTTTTTTTTCTTAAAGTCAATCTCGAATTTGACAGCACCCTTTCTGGAAATTGTTTCGACCGCCCATTTGGACTTCTCGAGTACTTCGGGCGGGTGAAGTTCGGATATGTTGATAGACACCATTTCATCTTTTGTGTAGCCAAACAAGCTCAACGTTTTTTGGTTAACGTTCAGGATATTGCCTTCTGGATCGTGGATAAAAATTGCATCATTTGATTTGTGAAATAGATCGCTGTATTTTTTTTCACTTTCCTTCAGCGCCACCTCCACCTGCTTGTGCACGATACATTCGCTAATATTCCTGGTCATCACTGTTATCAGATTTCGCTCATCCTTCAGGAAAGGACCCTCGTCCGCCTCCGGTCTATTTTCCAGGTAAAAGACTTCTACCCAACCAACCGGAACCCCATTCACAATGATGCTATTGCTCTGTTTCCATGGAGTCTCCCTGAAGTTATCCGTTTGGAATGTCCTGTCATTGAAACATATCCGTGCACATGCGATATCAGGGTACTGCAAGGCAGAAGGCAAGAGATCAACTATTCGCTGGAGAGTCTCTTCCATCGGGAGTTTCTCCCCCACGATCATTGAAATGTCATACAGACAATTCAGTTCCTTGATCATTTTTTGCAACTCGTTTGCCATCGTACCTCTCCCACAAGACACCCCATTTTGTTGACAATTGTTGTGAGATGCAGGTATTCTCTCAGAAAGTCAACTAATACATTATAATGTGCCAGTACTATATATAAGAATATCCATAAAATGTCGTATTATTACAATGATGGTGCCTGTGATGAGATTGTTGCTACTCCCGATTATAAATAGTATTGCAAGCCCCCTGTCACCTCACCCTCACATTTATATAGAGAGGGATTCCATTTTGATTGTATATACACATCTTATTCCGCATCGACACACTCAATGCAATAAACTGAATATGAATTCACATGAACAGCATATCTGAATGTTTAGAACAGATGGATCCTGCCACTCGCAGACAGGTATATACCTCATTTTCCATCATGTTCATCCTCCTGGCCTTCCCATTTATAAGTGTGCAGACCCTGTTAGTACTCTCTTTGGCAGGACTGATCGTCTCACGAATACTGACCAGAAGAACAAATGGAACCTATCCTCCCGAGCTGTACACCCGACCGAATAGCGTAGACAACCTATTCTTATCGATCGTCATCCTCTTCCTGATCAGCAACATACTTGCTATGTTTTCCCATTCACTTCCACTCTATGTGATTGGCCAGGCAGTTGGAATATCGACATTTGGTGTAGGAGTTGCCACAATTATACGCTGTAGGAGCATGTTCAAATTCACATCATTGATCGATGAGGAATACCCCGCAAAGAGGTATAGGGATGAGGTCATTCGATTATGCTCACTTAACTCCAGCATAGCCCTGCTGATCGCAGGAATTATTTATGCATCATTAGCAGGCCTATGGATATGTTACTGGCAGGGTATGGACGCGTCCTACGACATGATCTTTTTTGTCGCAGTGATCGGATCGATCACAGGGGCACTTTTCGAGTCAATTCCCTCGAACATCGATGAGAACATATCTGTAACCCTGGGATCCGGGATGGCGATGTGGGCATTCTCTTCGTTCGGGTATTCCGTACCACCACAACAAATGGTCCTGGCCCTTCTGTTTGCCCTGTTCCTGGGATATGTTGCCTACAGGACCAGGATCGCCGACATATCAGCCGTGCTCAGTGCAACTATTATGGGCGTGCTCGTTATCGTGTTCAGCAATATCCTATGGTTCGTGCTGCTCCTTACATTTTTTATCCTCGGGGGCATGTTCACGAAATACCGATACAGATACAAGGAAGCTCTGGGACTTGCTCAATCAAAAGGCGGTGTTCGCACCTATGAGAATGTATTCAGCAACAGTACAGCAGCCCTTACCCTTGCCATCGCCCACGGCATATTCCCTGAGTACAGTACAGTGATCACCTACGCATTTCTCGGTACGGTGGCAACCGCCATTGGAGACACTCTTGCCAGTGAAATTGGCATCACATCCAAGCAACAGCCACGCCTTATCACAACGCTGCAACCGGTACAGACCGGTATCGACGGAGGGGTAACACTACTTGGAGAACTTGCTGCGATCGGAGGTTCTGTGGTCATCGGAATACTGGCCTTTTCATTTGGTGTAGTGGACAATGCAATTCTTGCAGTGGTCATCACCGTTGCAGGCGGTTTCCTAGGTACCAACTTCGACAGTGTACTCGGTGCGACGTTGCAAAATCGGAAAATGCTATCGAACAGTGGTGTCAATTTTGTGGCAACGTTCGCAGGTGCAATGATATCCGGTGGGCTGTACATGCTGTTCAATTGAAATAGCCATCTACCAAAAACATATATGTCCTTCATACATTGTCCTCATCATGAAGATCAAAGGCATTGCTCGTGAAACACTGGATTTCATCCTGAATGTAAGCAAATCCACAGCCCCTAAAGAATTTGCAGGTCTCCTGAGCACAAAGGACGGCATCATCACCGAAATTATCATGCTACCTGGCACCGAGTCCAGCGATCGTAATGCTGTGATCAAACTGTTCATGATGCCCAACATCTCTTCCGTTGGATCAGTACACAGTCATCCCGGACCCCATTTCACACCTTCAAATACCGATCTTCGCCTGTTCGGCAAGACCGGAAGTCATCACATCATCGTGGCTGCCCCTTACGATGAGAAGAGCTGGCAATGTTATGATGGCGATGGTAATGTGCAGAAGTTGCAGGTGCTGGATGTGGTACTGGACGAGCCAGAGATACTGTGAACCAGAATATTAGTTCCTTACAAGAAGAACGAGTTCACCCGATCAAACATCATTGCGTAGTAACCTGCTGTACAGGAATCCACCCAGCCAGAAACCGATCATTCCAACTAAAAAAACCGCCGGCACGAACATGAGAGCTCTATATCCCATTGACAGTAGCCAGGAAAAACCTGACACAACAAAAACGATCACAACGATGGCATATCCTGTATACTGTGCCTGACGTTTAGTGATAATATTCAAATCCATAATTGCATCAACTCCTAATCAACTGAGAGCTCAGGCACATCGAGACTTTCCAAAACCACTGCAAGAAAAAATATTTTCTATCTGCTGGGTTGAAACATAGTTATCATAGGCAGCCATTGCTTCCCTTTGATCAGAATAAATGATAGCAGATATACAATCCCATTTTCCATCATCACTTGATGTTACAGTAAAACGTTCATTGTCGTCTGCAGTTATCCATATCAGAATTTGGCCTTTTTCATCGCTGAAGTTTAATTCAACTCGAAAATGTCCGAGGTCCTTCGTCTTATGGATCATCTTTGATCCATTCGCTTCTTTACTCATGACATACCATAATATGCTCATTGTTCATAACGATTAGGTAGATATTGGATAGAACGACAAAAATGAACACAGTATATCATTTATAACCGGTTATGAGTAGACATATCCAGCAAATACTAAAGGTATATAAGTTTAGAGGAAAATATGGAATTGAGAACACATTCGGACAAGAAAAGGTGAATACCCATGATTCCATTTGAAACTGATGATAACACAGAAAAAACAAACAACACAGAGAATCCTGTAATCGTATTCTTATGGAAGACCGGTACGAACTGGCCAGTTGAATTCGTATCAGATAACATCGAACAATTCGGTTATGCAGTAGATGATTTTCTATCGGGGGATGTATGCTATGGCGATATCGTTCATCCTGAGGACCGGGAAGATATTGAGTCCAGTTTGCAGAGTACCTATGGAGAAGAACATCGGGAATATAGCCATCGCTACCGGATAATTACAAAGACCGGTGACGTTAGATGGGTTGCTGAAAAGAGCTTCGTCGATAAAAAAACCGATGGCGTCATCACCCACTATCAGGGTCTTGTTATGGACATCACTGACGAAGTTAAAGAAAAAGGACCACAGGGTATGATCGAAACGGTCAGCACCGATAATCCGGTCGTGATATTCATATGGAAAACAACGAAGAACTGGCCTGTAAAATACGTTTCAGAGGATATTACCCAATTCGGCTATACTGTCGATGAGTTTATATCTGGTATCATTTCCTATGGGGATATTGTACATCCCAATGACCTGAGGCGTGTTGAGACAGAACTCCAGCGACAGTGTGAGGAAGGACACAATGATTTCCATCAGGAATACCGGATACTAACACGCTCAGGAGAGGTACGACAGGTTGCTGAAAGGACACATATCACACGGGATCGTTCTGGCGAACCTCTTCAGTATGAAGGAATAATCGAAGACCTTTCCAATATCAAATAAAGAGTCGGAATAACCTTTTGGCCTAAACATGATCATGCCGGAGATAAAATGAGAGGATACATTAATCAATCGGACATCCGGATGTTTGCAATATCTGCCATCATCCTGACACCAGTTGCCGTCCTTTGCTATCAGCAAGAGCTATCACTAGGTACCATCTCATCCATACCTCTATTATTCATACTCCTGGCCATGCTCGTGACCTGCAATATCGAGATCCCGATTACGAAGATCCGTACAAAGAAAAATAAGACCCTCGAGAGAGATGCACTGGTACTCGAAGAGATATACTCGGTACCACTGGTCAAAGAGATATCCATTGGCACAAGCCGTGTATTCGATACCATCATAACTTTCAATGTGGGCGGTTTCCTGATACCTCTGAGTATACTGCTGTATCTGATCATAACACAACTGAACTTCGCTGCCCTTGAGATCATGTTGATCATTATCGTGGCGGTAACATTGCTCTCAGAGATCGTGGACGGTATTGGGATAGTGATTCCCAGCTACATAGGAATTATGGCAATACCTTTCGCCCTGATATTTGATCCTCACAACGCTGCACTCGTAACATTCGTTGCCGGTACAGGAGGCATTATGATAGGCACACTCACGACCCTGCTAACCATTGATAAAGAAAAAAAAGGGAGTGCTTATATCAATATTGGTGGAGCCGGTAATTTCAGGGCCATATACATAACAACAATGATCGCTGTGTTAATATCCTATTTCGCCTGAAGCGAATGGATCACCAAACTCATCTGGCGTACTGCGTGTTTTTTTCATTTTATCCTGAAGTGCTCCTGGCGATAGGTGAACAGACCTGTATTTTACAATACCATTGTCCGTGAACCTGAACGGTTGTGGTGTCGGATCGACCTTGGTAGCCCTCATCTTCTGGACCGCCATCACCGGTGTCAATGTCGTATCGATCTCATTTACCTGCATAGCATCAAGGAAAATTATGCCATCTCCCAGGAAATCATAATCATCAAACGTCTTTGTCATAAGTCCGTGGTGTTTTTCTGTGATCAGAAGCGACGTAATCGTTCTGGTCTTTAACATTTTATGCAATGAACGCCATGCTACAGACTTGCGGAAATCCTCTGATTTGCTGAACACATTGATCGAGTCGAACACCACACGCTGAGGCTTATATGTTTCAATGATCTCATTGATTTCCTCAAATGATAGCATTGACATGCTAAAGACCTCAAGATATCCATCGTCCATGTGCTTGGCAATATCCCATCCGAAACGTACAAAATGTTGGACCAACTGCTGCAACCTTTCCTCGAAAGAAAAAAAGATGCATTTCTCATCGTGCTTGACGCCTTCCATCAGGAATTGCATGCACATGGTGCTCTTTCCTGTACCGGGAGGACCGGTTACGATCACAGAGAAACCTTCGGGGATACCCCCTTCGAGTACATCATCGAGCCCAAGTATACCTGTAGACATCCGTTTGATCATGCGATCAATGTTCTTGGTATCGAGCTTGGACTTAAAACGTGTACTATCCAGTGACATTAGTGCCTTTTCAAGCACAAGGTTCTTTGCACCAAGTTCCTTTTCATACCGTTCAAGGATCTTGATCGCATCAGAACTCAAGGTAGTATGCACAGGAAATTTATTTCGTACCATAATAGTAAATTATGACTAGCTGTATATAACCTTTGCTTCTCCGTGTGCATATATATATAGGTTGCGTACATCATTCGGGTATATTGTGTCCACAGCCTTCCAGGAATTTACCATGCCCCCGAGAAGCAGTGATATCTGCATCCCACACAACCTCTCCCCGTAAAAGCGTAAGTCGTGGGAATATTCCATCCATCCCTTCATACGGGGTCCAGCCTGCTTTGCTGTGCAGATCATCGGCCTTGATCGTGCGAATATCATGCGGGTCCACAACGATCAGATCGGCATCATAACCTTGTGCAAATGAACCTTTCGAATGCCTGTCAAGATCAAAGATCCTTGCAGGATTCTTACTTGTGACCTCGATCATCCGTCCCAGCGGGAGAATATTTCGCTTGACTGCAGTGAGCATCAGGGGTATCAGGGTCTCAACCCCAGGCACACCCGCAGGTGCGCTTCTGATATCCATATCCTTCTCAAACTCACGGTGGGGTGCATGATCAGATGCCACAACGTCAACGGTCCCGTCATTGACACCATTGACCAGGGCCTTGACATTTCTTCGGTCTCGCAGAGGAGGATTCATCTTTCCAAAGCTCCCAAGGCGCTCCCAATCCCTTGTCGACAGGAACAGATGATGTGGCGCTGCTTCAAATGATATACGTGGTCCACTGTGTACACCACCATCACTGCATTCATTGCCCTCACCAACTCTCCGTGCAGCCATGTATTTCTCCTTGCGAAGAATACCCATGGCCTCAAGGGTACTGATATGGCAGAAATGAGCCCTTGTACCAGATTTTTTTATCAGTTCAACTGCTCGTTCGACTGCAATACCTTCACATAGGTTGGAACGGATCCTGGAATGGGATTGTGCAGACATATCCTTCTTAAGGAGAGCCTCATTCTCAAGCCGTATCTTTTCATCTTCCGCATGTATACAGGCCAGTGCCCCAAGTTCCTTGATCGCACCAAACGCATGGGACAGGTCTTCTTCATTAATGTTCAATTCCCCGGTGGACTCAGCCATGAAGATCTCACCGAACGCCGTGATACCGAGTTCCCACAACAGAGGTAGTTTTTCCACATTATGCGTCACCCCCCCATTGATCCCAAAATCAATGATGGATTTCCGTTTTGCCAGCCGCAATTTCTTTTTGAATGACTTCTTGTCCACCGTTGGCGGGATCGTGTTCGGGTGCTCGATAACAGTGGTGATCCCACCTGCCGCTGCTGCACAGGACCCTGTGTACCAATCTTCTTTATTGGTCAGGCCCGGTTCCCTGAAATGCACATGCACATCAATACCAGCAGGAAGCGTCAGGGCCCCGCCAACATCGATCGTCATACCCGCATCCACACCCTGAATATCCTTTGCGATACGTTTGATCTTTCCGTCCTCAATAAGTACTTCACCAGGCTGTATACGATTATTGTAAAAGACCCGTGTATTCTTGATAAGCATATCACTCATGATGTTCCTTTCTCCACCGGTACACGATAAAACTCATTGTCGTATGCAAGAACCTGTACCTACCAATAATGGGGGCAGACATGATATAATGTTTATGCAAGCATATATTGATCGATAGGAACTATAGAATAAATACCATCGATACTTAAACTGAAAAATATCATCGTTCACATCCCATACCCATCCACGGCGAGTGTTAACTATTACGTAAAGGTTAATAAAGGAGCATTGCTCTAATACCCCAGCATACACCAAAGAAAAACAGAGGATCATTCATGAACGAGGAACTATTTGACCTGCGTGTTGGGTACACGACCTTCAATAACCCCATTGCCATAGCTCCCATGGCAGGGATAACTGACAGCAAGTTTGCCAGCGAATATGGGAAAAATGCCGGACTTGTTGTGATCGGAGGATATAATCTGGATACGGCTACGAACGAGGCCGCCAGCAAGCTTGTTGCGAGAGGGCGCGAGGAGTTTATTTCAGAGAATCCCCTGGGATTGCTGAGAGAGGAAATCGATAATACCGATATTAACGGAACCATCGCCCTCAACGTTCGAAGCTCGACCATTGGACCATTGCTCGAAGCTGCAGACATCATACGGGATGCTGGTGCGATACTGGAACTGGATGCCCACTGCCGACAGCCGGAAATGATCGGTATCGGCGTGGGAGAGGCACTCATGTCTGACCTCCCCAGACTGGAAGAATGGATCAAGGCGATCAAGGAGACAGATGTTGTGCTGTCTGTCAAGATACGTGCGAATGTGGTGGACGATGTACAGCTTGCGAGATGTATTGAAGCTGCCGGTGCGGATATACTGCACGTAGATGCAATGAAGCAGGGAGCTGGCGCCGATCTGAAAGCCATACGACATATCCGGGATGCAACACGTATCTTCCTGATAGGGAACAATTCAGTGAATAGTTTTTCCGATGCCAAAGAAATGTTCTCACGGGGAACTGATATTGTTTCCATCTCCCGTGGGGTCCTTCATGATCCTCAACTGGTTGATACACTGGTAGAGAATGTCACAGAACTCCAGCGACAGATTGGATGGTATAATGCACCAAAACATATCTGCCGTGGGGAGGGAGACCTTCGGAGCCTGACGTTCTGCTGCCTGCCGATCAAACCGTGTGCTGTACACGGTAAGATCAAGAAATTGGGGCTGAACGCACAGGAATTTGCAGATATGAAGATGGAATTTGCAAAGGGAACCCTCCTTGAATATGGAGATAGCACCTGTTTTGGCAGTCTTGTATGGTGCTGTAAGATCACAAAACCGTGTTTCCTGAGAGATGGTGTCCTGGATACGATCGAACTCACCCCTGCAGGCTACATGCAACTTAAGAAGGACCTTGCAACTTATATACTAGATAATGCTAAAAAACCAGTGAATGAAAATTAGATCAGAATTGTCATTCGGACGTGAATTGGATCCTGACCAGATCACCTCATACATCGCCCGTTGTGCACAGCTTGCTATGGTACTGGAGGTTTCCGCATCTCCAAAACCAGGGAACATTGACAGGTGTCATGACTTTGAGGATACCAGGTATGAGCATTTCCTTGCCTCGGCGACCGGTGTGTATCCCGTGATCGAGGCTGCCGCAGAACACAGATGTGGTGTGGGAGCCCTGATCCGGAAAGCGGTACATGAGAGTGTATTGTGGCAAAAGGGGGGCAATACGCATTTTGGAGCTTTCCTACTGTTGATACCTCTTTCAATGGCTGCGGGGGAAGTACTGGGGCATGTTGGAGCGACAGTGAATGATCTCATATCCAGAGCTCACATTATTGTAAAAAGCACAGATACTGATGATGCTATTCAATTCTACCGTGCATTCAGCTGCGCAGGGGTAAATGTTACGGATGTGGAGGAGTTCGACCTCCAGGACAGGGGAGCGATCGACTCGCTAAAGGAAAGAGAGGTTAGCCTGTATGACCTGATGGAGATATCAAAAGGATATGACCAGATCGCCAGGGAATGGACCATTGGTTTTACAACCTGCGAATATTGTGGAAAACTGATCACGCAGTTTATGGGACAGGATAGTGATCTTAAAGGTGACCCGGACATCAACAATGCAGTTGTCTATGCATTCCTGAAGCTCCTGGCCGAACATCCCGATACATTTATTCAGACAAAGTATGACAGGGATGTGGCACAGAAGGTCTCGCAACAGGCTAAAAGAGTGCTTGATAGCATCGAGAAAGAGGGATTCGACCTTGATGCTGCCCTACCAGATATCCAGCATTTCGATGAGGAACTGATAAGAGATCGGATCAATCCGGGATCGACTGCTGATATGATCATTGCCGGCCTGTTCATTGCACTGCTTGGAGGTGTCAGGTTCTAATGGGAAAGATCTATCTTGATGATTTTGGGATAGGTGAAGGCATCTCTGAAACTGTCGTGACAACATATAATGGCTGGAATCCTAACGCTGCACCTATTGGCATCATACGGAAGAATGATAAAGTGTATATCCGACTGTTCAAGGGATCTACCACCTACAGCAACGTACTTAAGAATAAGCTGCTTGTAGCAAATGTTGTCTACGATCCCATTCTTTTTGTGCAATCAACCCTGCACCACCTGGATAATTCAGCTTTTAATATGGAGTCCTATGAGGAACATGGAATTGCTGTTTTAAAAGGCGCCTTAAGCTGGGTAGCATTCAAATGTATTAATATCAAAGAGACCTCGGAGACATTGGTAGCAGAGATGATCCCCACCCATGCCCATATCAACCAATGCCAGATCAAAGCCCCGAATCGGGGATTCAATTTGATCATAGAAGCTGCCATTCATGCCACACGTTATAAACTAACAAAGGATGAAAAATACCTGAAACTGATCAAGGCCTACAGGAAAACCATAGACAAATGTGGTGCAGAGCCTGAAAAGGAAGCTATTGAGCTGCTGATGGAGCAGCTAACCAAAATATGAACTCCTCTTTACGAAAGTAATGATATGAGCATTATGAACAGATTCATGGAAATTGCGATCCGGGAAGCAAGTAAGGGTATGGATCATAATGAAGGAGGGCCGTTCGGAGCTGTTGTGACCAGGGATTACAAGATTATATCTACAGCACATAACGAGGTCCTGAAGACGAATGACCCATCCGCCCATGCTGAAATTATTGCTATCAGGAAAGCGTCTGCTATTCTTGACCGATTTGACCTTTCTGACTGCAAGATCTATACCACATCACAACCATGCCCCATGTGCCTGTCTGCTATCTGCTGGGCAAGGATCAAGACGATCTATTATGGCACAACTACGAAGGATGTGGCAGAGATCGGATTTGATGACGATAGGATATATAGGATGCTTAGGGGAGATATGGACAGCTTGCCGATCAACTGCGAGAACATTGATTCGGATCAATGCCAACAACTGCTGCATGAGTGGAAACTGAAACCGGACAGGATGATGTATTGAGCATGATCCTTTCGTGTCTAGATAGCGTATTCATGCTTCTTCTTCTTCTTCTTCTTCTTCTGTGCTGTAGCGATGGGATCGCTCATACGCATCCTCTGCTTTTTCCATTTGACCCATATCAGAAAGGAGATCGCCCTTGGAACGCCATGCATCCACGTTTGTAGGATCCAGTTGCAGAACACATTCATAGGCACTGTGCGCAGCATTCTGCTTGCCGAGCTTTAAGCGGGTGTTGCCAATGCTCTGCCAGGCTTCGACAAATTGAGATCTGGTCTCAAGGGCAGCCTCAAAGACCTCAAGTGCATCCTCATAACGGCCCATCTCAAAAAGTGTGTTCCCTTTACAGTACAGAATTTCTGCATTGTTATCTTTGATCCGGGGAGTAGGAAACAGGTTCAAAAAGGAATACCTGGGGAAAGGGAAGTGCAATGTGTCTGCATTCTCCAGTGCTTTGTCGTAACATTCGAGTGCCCTGTCATACTGTTTACGATGATAGAATATCATTCCCTGATAGTACCAGGAATCTGCAAATTTAGGGGCTATAGCAGCGGCTTTCTCGAACGATTCGAGAGCGCTGTCTGGGTCTTCGAGAGCAAGGAGTACAAAGCCCCTGCTGAACAAGTAATTAGGTCTGTCAGGATCGGACTCAAGTGCCTGATCGATGATGTTCAGTGCATCATCATAACGGGACAGTTTGTACAGGACAAAGCATTTGTTGAACCTAGCTTCAGACATTCTATCATGCACTCGCTCAGCTTCGTCGTGCCTTTGATCAGCCAGTAGGAGACGCTCCAGCTTATCCCAAATATCGATAGCTTCGTCGTACCTTTGCAGGGTATCTTCGTAACGGCCGATCTCATAAAGCACATAACCTTTTCCATAGACAGATTCAGCAGATTGATCCAACTTTTTTATCTGCATATTCTTTGTGGTGTTACCATACAATTTTCTCAAAATATTCATATTATATAACTACATACTGAATCGACATATACTTTTGCAATCCAATTGGGAAAATGATACATGAAGAGAAAGACGGGACTTAAACAGATAACTGATAAGAATACAACAGTCCTTATACTTGGATCGCTACCCAGTGATGAATCATTGCGACAACAGCAATATTATGCACATCCTGGCAATGACTTCTGGAGGCTTATAAGCATCACCATTGACCAGGATATCAGTAGGCAGGAGTATGATGAGAAGATACGTATACTGCAAGAGAACGGAATAGGACTGTGGGATGTGTTCCGGGAATGTGAGAGGGAAGGAAGCGCGGATTCGAATATAACGAACACTCAGATCAATGATTATTCCAGACTGGATCGGATGGCGCCCAAACTCGAACTGGTCTGTTTCAACGGAAAGAAAGCTGGCGAAGCAGAACACCTGTTCAAGGAAAAGGGATACAGGACAATGGTGCTTCCGTCATCCAGTGGAGCGAACAGAAGGAACATACAAAGCAGGGTCCTAAAATGGAAAGATCTGTTGTGATCTCGAGTCGCTGGGTGCACAGCTCACCTTTTTGAGAATTATAACGATAACAATTGAGCACATCATCCCGAGTCGCGCCTCGGGAGGGCGCGTCCACTTTCGCTGGCGCTCAAGTGAACTAATATAGTCGCAGACCCCCGAGTTGCGCCTCGGGAGGGCGCGTCCGCGCTATCATGTAAAATCGAAGATTTTA
>JAYEHR010000040.1:0-18940 GCA_034659615.1 Methanobacteriota archaeon
ATGGATCTGTATCATGGATGTCCCCAGAAGGATTATTTCAAAATTGAACTCCTCTAACCTCTGGGGGTGTCATCCTCTCACCAGATCATATCTTACGCGCGTATCTGTTCCTTCAACATCTGTTGACCTGTGTCCAGGGCATCCTGGATACGGGACGGATCAGAACCACCACCTCTCGCCATATTTGGTCGGCCACCTCCACCTCCTCCCACGGTATTTGACATGTCCTTAACGATCTTGCCAACATCCACACCTTTTGAGACTGCATCGTCTCCGGCAGCTGCCACTATCTTTACTCCATCCATATCACTCACCAGCAGGACGACCATGTCTGTTTGCTCGGCAAGTTCGCCTGCGATCTTGGTGAGTTCATCACTGTCAGCATTTGGGATCGAGCGTGGGATCATCCTGATCTCTCCAATGTCAATGGCATCCTCCATTAGCTGATGCACCCGGGCACGTGCCAGTTCTTCCTTGAGTTTCTCGTTCTCTTTCTTGAGAGCCTTCCATTCAACAAAGAACCTCTCGATGGTGGACGGCAGATGTTCCGGAGCGACACTCAGTATGTCTGACGATCTATCCAGTAGCGATTCTGCATGCTGCATCGCACGAACTGCAGCCTCACCGGCTGCGTATTCGATACGCTCCACTCCGTCCTGTACTCGCTCGCTTTTCAGGATCTTTATGGGTCCCACTGGACCGGTATGCGTGCAGTGGGTACCGGCACATGCTTCGATATCGTTACCCACCTGCAACACACGGATCCTCTTACCAGGTGGTACGCCTCCCTGGTAAAGCCCAAAACCATACTTCTGCTCGGCCTCTGTCCGGTCCATCCACTCGCTCAGGACCCGTTTGTTCTGCATTACGGTCTGGTTCGCAAGCAGTTCGATTTGATCGAGTTCTTCCTGGGTGATGCGTTTGTAGTGGGAAATATCCAGGCGCGCACGGTCAATGAACTTCTGTGCGCCGGCCTGCCAGATGTGATCGCCAAGTACCACCCTGGCTGCATCATTGACGATGTGGGTGGCTGTGTGGTGTCTTGCAAGAGCAAGGCGTCTTTTCTCATTGACCTTACCGATCACCATATCGCCTTTCCTGATATGAAGTTCATCTTCCAGATCCTCTACAGTGTGCACAACCACTCCATTGTACATCTGCACGTCCACGACGTTCAATATCTCATTTTCCACGGTGAATGTACCGTGATCGGCAGGCTGTCCACCACCCTCCGGATACAACAATGTACTATCAAGTACTATGTGCTTGTCGAAGATATCCAGTACGACAGCCTCGAATTCCATTCTGTTTGGTTCGTCATAAAATAACCGTTTTGTGGCTGGCAGCTTTGTAATACGCTCTGCGTAGGGTAACTCCTTCTCCTCTTTTTCCACGGCCTGGCTGTGTTTCTCGGCCACCAGCGAATAGAAATTATCAGGAAGGTCGACCTTGACACCCACTTCTGCGGCTGCATCCTTTGATATCTCCGGTGGGATACCGTGGCTGTCGTACATATCGATCAATGTCTCCAAAGGTATCTTCTCGCCACTCCTTTCATAGTGTTTTGCCGATTTTTGGATCATTTTACGGCCACGTCGGAGCGTTTCTGCAAACTTCTTCTCCTCGTTGTCCAGTATGTCCTCGATGACACCGAACCTCTCCGCGAACTCCGGGTACTCGGGGAGATTCTTGATATGCATCTTGATGATCTCTGAGAGGGGGATCTTGATATCCCGTTCCTCCATCATGCGCAGAGTGCGCCGTATCACCAGACGTGCAAGGTATCCTGCCTTCACGTTCGAAGGTATGATCCCATCACCCAGCATGAATGTCAGACATCGGCTATGATCGGCAATGGCGTAGATGTTCTCCACGGGTTCCATGATCGCGGAGAGTTTTTCCACAGTGGTACCGATGCTGAATGCAACCTTTTTTCGAAGTTCGAACAGGTTCGCTTTTTCGCTCACGTCCATGAGCCCGGAAAGGCGTGCGTTCTGTGATAGGATGTCGGAGTATCTGGAATTGTCCAGTTCATGCTCGATCCCGGCAAGGTCCATGAGATCGTTTACAATATTGGGAAATATGGCATCATAGATCGTCGGAGATCCCTTGGATGCCCATACGAGCCTCTCCAGTCCATACCCGGTGTCAACAATGTAGTTATCCATCTTTGAGTATGTGTCCCCTTTGATCGTTATATCACCGGTCCTTGAGCGCTGCAGGTTCATGAACACAAGGGTTGCTACCTCAAGCCCTCCCACGAGGACCTCTACACATGCACCGGCATTGCCGCCACCTGCCCAGGGTTCTTCCTTATAGGTGACCGCCAGGGGGTCCACTCCCAGCGAGTTGAGGAAGCCGTCACACAGTTCCATGGTCCTCTCTTTCCAGTATATCTCTTCATCCTTTGTGTTGAAGACATGGTGCGCCATCATCTCGAATGTCGTCAGGTGGCGTCCGCTCCTGCCCACGGCATCCAGGTCCGATAATCTGATACAGGGTTGTGAGATGGTTAGGGGATTGGCAGGAGGGGGTACCTGCCCTGACGTAACAAAGGGTTGAAAATCAGCGATGGACGCGATCGTCAGATATATATCATCTCTCCAGCGAGCGACCACAGGGTACCGGCCAATTCTTATGTGTCCGTTCTCCTCGAAATAGTTCAGGTAGAACTCTCGCATGTCGGCCAGTTCGAATTTTACCTTGAACACAGGGTTCCCGATAAATGAATACGGGTCGCACGGTGCATCTCCACATGTTGATCGTTCCATATCACGTGTCCAGAAAAAACTCCCACATTCTGAACACTGCTTTCTGATAAATCCATTATCAGAGAAGAAATCGATCTGATATTCCTCTTCCAGCATAATTATTCCCGCTACATATTATTAGTTGAGATTATCATACGTCTGATATCTTTCCACGTATTGCCCTAATGTTTAAAAACATTTCTCATGCGAATTGCTGGATATTCCTGTGTATGGGTGCGGACCTTCTGATCAAGTATGGTTACTATGTACACATGATCTCTCAATTGTGGCATAATTGTAACAATTTACGAACATGGGCACTATATGGGTGTTCATACAATGGTGGTATTATACAAGAACAATTGGTGATCATAATGCAAGATATGCGATACATGTCATTGGTCTTTAGGGGTGCAGTGGAAGATTATGAAAGGATAGGTGTTCGCCCTTCCGTATTCATGGATTCAGGCGGAGACCTGAACATTTATCTCTGTGATCCGGTCGTTGACGATCTGGAGCTTGAGGACAGCACTGAAGTTCCAGATTATGAAGTAAATGGAGGCCAGTTCACAACAATGGCAGGCGGATTCAATAGTGTGGCTGACCCTAAGTTCAGACAATCTGTCGAAGCTGAATATCTGGGCTGATATAACGATAATTGGGTGGGCATGGTTTTATTCTGGCAAATCCCCCTTTATTTCCTCAACCCATTCTCTTTACTTTTCCACTATTCTCTACTCTTTTCTCTATCCTTTTATTTTCTGTTGATGCTTGTATCATATGTACGTTTAGGGCCAAGCCTGATCTGTCGTCCACTCGTTTTGTCTGAAAACCAGGGTACTTTTCGTCAACAACATGATTTTTGGGTCAAGAATGGTATATATTCGGTCACAGCGTTGTTCATCACAAACTATTTATAAAATAGTATTTCTCACACACTTGATTATTTTATAGCTCATATTGTCAAGGAGTAATACTGTATGCATGGGTCAATATCATCGAAAGTAAATCCGGTTGTTTTTTATCCTTCTGTGTCGATTGTACTGCTCTTTGTGTTGATGGGAGTATTCTTCACAGAATGGATGGGTGATATGTTCGCAGATATCCAGAACGCTATAGTGTCGTACTTTGGATGGATGTATATTGTCTCAGTCACATTCTTCCTCATATTTGTGTTATGGTTATATTTCAGTCCTTATGGGAATATCCGATTGGGGAAAGATGAGGATAGGCCTGAGTACCGGAATACAACATGGTTTGCGATGCTTTTCAGTGCTGGAATGGGTATTGGTCTGCTATTCTACAGTGTTGCTGAGCCTATCCTGCATTTTGCAAACCCGAAGGATCCCGGGTTGGGAAGCATCGCCACAGCAGAAGAGGCCATAAACCTTACATTCTTCCACTGGGGGCTGCATGGCTGGGCTATTTATATTGTAGTTGGGCTTGCACTGGCCTATTTTTCATACAGGCACGATATGCCTTTGAGCATACGATCAACGCTTTATCCTGTGTTTGGTGATAAAGTATACGGTTTTCGGGGGAATGTTGTCGAAGTTGTAGCGATATTCGGTACGCTCTTTGGGGTTGCAACATCTCTTGGTCTGGGTGCACTGCAGATCAATTCGGGAATGTATTACCTGGGGTTATTATCAGAATCCCTCAATAACCAGTTGATACTGATCGTAGTTATCACATTGCTTGCTACGATGTCTGTGGTATCAGGACTCAACAAAGGTGTTCGTTTCCTCAGCCAGATGAACATGATCCTTGGCCTATTATTGCTTTTATTTGTATTCCTGGTGGGTCCTACGATGTTCCTCATAAGTTCCTTTGTCCAGAGTGTAGGGTATTATCTGGATCATCTGATCCCCCTGTCCTTCCAGACGGATGCATTCCGTGGGATCGAATGGCAGAAGGCATGGACCATGTTCTATTGGGGTTGGTGGATATCCTGGTCTCCTTTTGTTGGGATGTTCATAGCGCGCATTTCCAGGGGTCGTACGATCCGGGAATTCATTGGTGGTGTGTTGCTCGTACCCACGATGATCACATTTTTGTGGATCATCGTCTTTGGAAATACTGGCATCCATATGGAATTGTTCGGGGCAGGTGGTATAACCCAGGCAGTGGAATCCAGTGTTCCTACAGCACTGTTCGTCATGCTGGATAATCTACCAATGGCGTCCTTAAGTTCACTGCTAGCTACGATCGTGATCGTCACGTTCTTTGTTACGTCATCCGATTCAGGTTCACTGGTGATCTCCATGCTTTCGTGCAATGGTAATCCTCAGCCAGTGGTAGGTGTGAGGTTGTTCTGGTCCCTGACACAGGGTGCTGTGGCAGCTGTGCTTTTACTGGCTGGTGGGCTTGTGGCACTGCAAACCGCGGCGTTGGTTTCAGCATTGCCTTTTTGTGTGGTTCTGATCCTGATGTGTTATAGCATGGTGAAAGGTATGAAAGCTGAGCGAAGGAACATTCCATTGGATCAAATAGTTCCAACATTCAACCCGGAAAGTACATCAATCAACAGGACTAAATTGGCAATAGGAAATCTGTTCGATCAGAGAAGGGGGAGACGATGAGTAATTGGAAAACTCGAATGAAAGGTATTTTTGAGGGTAATGGGGATACGCCCCCATCTGATATGCTGATCAAGGCTGCCAGAATGCAAATGAAGACCTTTTTCAAGGGAGTGGTGATCTCAGCATTCACTGAACTAAAAGCTGAACTTGAAAATTATGGCCGAAAGGTAACCATTGATGTCGATGAGAATACTGCTCTGGCATCGATCTACGTATATGTACAGTCGGTCAATGTGGTATGGGAGGAAGAATTTTATTTTGAGATACGGGGTCGGACATATCAACAAAAACAATTCACATTTCCGGCACAGGTGGATGAAAATGCACCCCGCAATCGCAAAGCTGAGATCGTACTGCGTAGTGGTAGCCTGAAGGAGTATGATCTCGAGGACCTTCCAAAGGAAGAGATCATTGATCAGTTCCTGAAAGAGTATTCTAAATGGGTTAAGTTCTGATGTTGTCAATACCCTTAAGATAGTGAAAGACAAAGAGAGTGATGATGTCCCGAAAAATACTGCTTACCAATGATGATGGTGTCTATGCTGCCGGGATCCGTGCAGCTTTCAGAAGTGTGGCCGATCTGGGTGAGGTAACCATTGTCGCTCCTGCTCTCCAGCAGAGTGGGGTCGGACGTTCCATCTCAATTTTCGAGCCCCTTCGTATAAACCGCACCACGGTGGATGGCGTGGAGGCCTATGCTGTAGGCGGCACACCCACCGATTCGGTCATCCTTGGTCTGTTCACGATCATGAAGGATATGCCGGATCTTCTTGTATCCGGTTTCAATATCGGTGAGAACATCAGTACTGACACGGTGACCACATCAGGGACCATTGGTGCGGCCCTGGAGGGTGCAAGTTATGGGATACCTGCGATCGCGGCATCGATCCAGGTGACTGAGGAAGGTCTGAAGTTCGATGATCTGCGGGACTACCAGCATGATTTTGAGGTGGGTATCCGGGTGGTGAACAGGGTGGCAAAGAAGGTGCTAGAACACGGTCTGCCGGACAACGTAGATGTGCTCAATATCAACATTCCTCATTTCGCTGAGGACGATACGCCCATCGAGGTCACACGTCTTGCGCGCAAGTTCTTCAAAACTGGTGTGGAGGAACGCCATGATCCCCGGGGTCGCCCTTACTACTGGATAGCAGGTGACCTGATCAGTGAGGGAAAAGAGGGTACGGATGTCCATGCGGTCGCCGAGATGGGACACATATCCATCACACCGCTGTCACTTGATGCGACATCGCCCATTGATCTATCCGGGATCGATCACCTGATCTGATGAGTTACGGTTTCATCGCTTGAGATCAACTGAGATATTTTTCCAGTCGCTGTTAACGCCATGAAGTGTTTCGGCTGAAGAGGCGACAATGCTTCCAATGATCCTCTGCACATAATCGTTGATCTCTATATCTTTTCCATCCACTGTTAGTTTTACTTCCATTGTTTACACGTTCCTGCAATATGGTACACGTTTATGTACTGCGAGCCTAAATAGGTCTGGCAGATCCTCGAGAGAAGCATTGGATGCATCGACAAGATTATCGTTCACCAGCAGACACGGCTTGAGCTTTCCATCCGCAGTTACTCGCAGCCGGTTACAGTTGGCACAGAACTCCGTATTGTCGACAGGGCGTACAAACTCCACTTCTGCACCATCTATGATATATTTCTTCCGATGATGCATATGGCGGACCCTGACCGCATCTGCACATTTCTCGAGTCCTTGCTCGATGGCGTCGGCATCGACCTGATATTGCGAAACATCCTTCACATCCATTAGCTGGATCAACTGCAATATAACGTCACCGCTGTACTCTTTTGTGAACTCGAGCATATCCTCGAGTTGTGTGTCGTTAATGCCATGTAGCATGACCATGTTCAGTTTGACCGGCGTGAGGCCCGCATCAATGGCAGAGTGTATGCCGTCCAGTACATCCTCCAGGTGTGAGGGACTGGTGTTAGTGATCCATTGGTATTTATCCGGATCCAGAGTGTCCAGGCTGACGTTGACGCGGTCCAGTCCCGCATCCTTGAGATCCTGTGCACGACCGGATAGCAAGGTTCCGTTGGTGGTCACTGAGATATCCTTCATAGGAGGGAGCGAGGATATAATGTCCTCGAAATCCCGGCGTACCAGTGGCTCACCACCCGAGAATTTTACTTTGTTGACCCCAAACCTTGCGGCAACGTTCACGATGTTGGAAATGGTCTCAACGGACATCTCTTTTCCATGGCCAGTGTCCCCTTCGTTATGGCAGTAGATACAGTCCAGATTACAGCGGTTCGTGATCGACATTCTCAGGCTTTTAATGGTGCGCCCATATGTGTCTGTAAGAAGGTCTTGATCTATTTTGTTCATGGTTAGGAACCCAGGTTCGTTGGATAAATTGTTGAGAACTATTGTTGAGAGTTATTATTGAGTGCTATTATTGTTTGTTAGGATAGTAATGGATATATATAAAATCAACTCAATTAGCTTTCATGAAACGAACAGTACTGATCGCGGGGACACATAGTGGAGTGGGCAAGACCACGGTTTCCATGGGAGTGATGGCAGCCTTCACGAGACGTGGTGTGGGGGTCCAGCCGTACAAGGTAGGGCCTGACTACATCGATCCAACACACCATTCGATCATTTGTGGTCGCCCATCACGAAACCTTGATACGTTCATGATGGGTGTGGATGGCGTTCGCAATTCGCTGCAGCGTAGCTATGGTGATGCAGATGTGGCTGTCATCGAAGGAGTGATGGGCCTTTACGATGGGATGGATTCGACAGAGATCGCAAGTTCTGCACATGTTGCAAAGTCGCTGGATGTGCCCGTGATACTGGTGGTGAACGTACATGGAATGTCCCGAAGCACCGCTGCTATCGTAAAAGGATTTACAGAATTCGATCCTGGGGTCGATGTTGCGGGTGTGATCCTCAATAAGGTCGGCAGCCCCAGACATGCACAGATGATCAGGGACGTTCTTCCTGATGTTCCTGTGGTTGGTGCGCTTCCGCGCAACAAGGACCTCACCATCCCGTCCCGGCATCTGGGACTCCACATGGCATCGGAGCAGGATTATGATGTGGATGCACTGGGACAGTTCATAGAGGAGAACGTTGACATGGATGCCATAATGTCCCTTGCCAGATCGCCCACGGAACCGGATATGATGGATGAGGTGGATGATCCGGTATCCGCTGACGTGACCATTGGTGTGGCAATGGATGAAGCCTTCTGTTTCTATTATCAGGAGATGTTCGATGCGTTCAGGCAGTATGGGGCGAACATTGAGTTCTTCAGTCCGTTGAACGGGGAAGTACCTGATGTGGATGGTATGTACTTTGGCGGCGGTTATCCGGAGCTGTACATTGGCGAACTGGAACGCTCGTGCACCACGCGTTCGCTCAGGGATCTCTCTGCGGACGGGATGCCCATATATGGCGAGTGCGGTGGTCTTCAATACCTGTGTACCTCGTACGAGATCGATGGTACGGTGTATAAGATGGCAGATCTCTTCTCTGCAGAGACAGTGCAGACCAAACGACTGCAGGCTCTGGGGTACACAGAAGGTGTTGCCAGTGGGAATACCATTAAGGGAACGATCAGGGGTCACGAGTTCCATTATTCGGTTACGGACTGCGACAGTGATGCCCGTCTGGCATATCAGATGAAGCGTGGAAAAGGTATCGTGGATGGCAGGGACGGGATATATGAGCACAATTCCCTTGCGAGTTATATGCACGCGCACCCGAGGGCGTTCCCGGTGGAGGCGTTTGTGGAGGAGTGTCGTCAGTATCGCCGCAGTTGATGCGACCCTCAGGCGTCTTTCTTCACCGTCTTTTTTGATCCATCTCGTTTCTTGTACCAGATCTTCCTCCGGTAATAGCTCAGTGGATGTCGGATACGCTTGCAGAGTTCATCAGCCCCCTGGCAGTTCCCATAGGTTTTCATGGTGCTGCATGAGGGAGGGGTGTATTGGGTTCCCGATGAACCGGCGATGTGCTCTATCTGGTAGCGTGTTTTTTCTTCATCAAAATCAGGGGACACATTGAAGAGATCGACGATCTCATTGACCGACATTCCTACTGCGATCAGGAACGAGGTCATTGAAAACCTCATTGAATGAGCAAGATTGATACCATTCCTGACATTTCCGATCGCATGAATGATACAGGGTGGGAACAGTTCATTGTCCACTTCCCTGAACTCACCAATATCGAAATCGTCCTTCTGTTTCTGGAGTATGTCCCGGATTACTGTGAGTTTGTCTTCGCACTGCTCGCACATATGCAGCGGGACGTTAATTGGTAGCCCGTTCAGGATGCGTTTTCGTATAGCTTCCTGAAGAAGGCGTGCATAGTTTTCCTTTGCTATACACACGTGACCATGGTCCATTCTCCTATTCACGAGTTTCCATTCAAGCTCTTTTAGGGGACTTGCAAGTTTCAGGTAATCGGTGAAGTGAAGGTTGAGGTGAGTATCGTCAGTTGTTGCTGAGATAGAAAAGTCCTTTCCGAGATTTCGTAAAAAATCTACGTTTTCTTTCTTTAGCAGTTCATAGGACGCCTTTGCCTCAGCAAGGGCATAGCGGCGTGTCAGATACTGATCATTGATGCAGGATACCAAGATCCGTGCAAAAGGGTATGATAAAAGTTCTGTTAGTACTTTGCCTTCGTCAGAAGCTACAAATGATGGTCTCTCGATGTTCCCTGCGATCGACTGTATCACCCGGTCCGTACCTCTGATACGTGCGGATTCCAAGGCACGTGAGGTGATCAATCTATCCGGAGAAAAGTCGAGGCTACCCACATACCGGGACGCCTCGGATACAAATGGATATAATGCAAGTTCGATGTTCTCCATATATGTTAGTCAGATTCTATCCTTGGAGCAAGGAGGTATCCGATCTTTCCTTCACCGTTGGCAATGTTGAAGTTTAACTTGAGGGGCAGATCACTGCCAAGATAAAGGGTCACTTCGTTTGATTTTGAGGCAGGTTTGGCCATGTCCGTCAGGTAATCAAGTGAAAATAGTGAATGAACCTCTCCTGCTTTCAGGTCGATCAACTGTTCACGTGTCATTTCCTGACGCATATTATCAGTATCTCCCTTTGCTTCTATGAAGAAAGTATCCCCTTCAACTCCCAGTAACATATGATCACTGATCTTTTCTGCGGCTTTCACGGATCTCATGAGGTCTTTGCCGTTGATAACGATCTCTGCAGATAGGTCAAGTTGCGGTATTCGGGGTTCTGCCCGAATGGTCGAAGGATCCAGCAGGGCCAGAGTATAGGAGATCTGTCCGATCTTGATGGACAGTTTTTTGGATTGATCATCAAGTTCTATGATCACCTTGTCGGATCTTTCTGCCACGCCAAGTATGTCCGTGATCTTGGTGAGGTCGAGCCCGATCTCGCAATCACTGGCACTGAAGTCCTCAAAGGCACTGGGTGTCATATCAAAACTGACCATGGCAACATTTGCGGGATCCACAGCCCTTACAGCAATACCTTCTGGAGATATCCTGAACCGGGCTTCGTCCACCAGTACAGTTAATGTTTCGATCGAATCTTTTAGAAGAGCTGCATCAATTGTTGCTGTAAACATGTTATTTCTCCATCGAATGATTTGATTTTGAATCAGATTATATCCATTGTGTTATATAGGTTTCTATATTGGGAATGCTATTGATCAGGTCAATGCTACCAATGTATTGAAGTAGGTCCTGCAACAGGATAAACGCTGCAAATATTTTTATTCATGTGGGCTGACATGCTTGCTATTTCTCAGTTGCAGCAGGCCCCGCAGACAAATACGAACCCAAGCTAACCTCTCGACGCCACCCCTTTGATCTTTGGGTTTTACAGGAACTACCTCTGGAAACAACAGGTTATATCTGCGGCCAGTATATCTGCCTATTAGCAAAGTCTTTAACATCTTTCATATTGTCTCAGGATGCTGTATAGGTACAGGTATCAGATAAATCCCGGTGATCTGTACGATGTGTTCAGTCGTACTCTCTCCATGTCGAGTTACACTTTGTACATCTGAAGAAACGGGTCTCAGATTCATCGGCAGAACGCAGTTGCCGCAGCCACCAGTATGCAACGTTGTGGCCACATTCGGGGCATCTTACTGTGGTGGTAGGTAGTCCCACGTCAGCATCGCCTTCCAGTATAGTGACCTCTCTTTCTTCTCTCTTTGTCGTTGAGGCCAGTTCCTTGGAGGCGCTTTCTTTTTCTTTGATATAACCGCATTTCCTACATTCAAGCCCCTTCTCGCGAGGGATCATCATGCTCTTACATTTTGGACAGAACTCCATGTATATACTCTCCTGCATCTCTCATTATTTTGTCGTGGTCGAACGCAAGTTCGGGAATGTTCGCGATATCGAACAACTGCACGTCCTCAGCATCAGAATCTGCCCGGGGTTCCCCTTCGCCGATCGCAAGATAGCACACTGTAACGGTATGCCCTCTGGGATCGCGTGTGGGTTGCGAATAGACTCCTATTAACCTGACGATATCGATAGACAATCCGGTTTCCTCAGCCGCCTCGCGTGCAGCAGCTTCTTCGGTCGTCTCACCCATCTCTACAAAACCGCCAGGTAGCGCAAACTTGCCTTGGTAGGGGGGATTTCTTCTCTTTACAAGTACGATCTTACCATTTAAGATAATTACGGCATCCACAGTTAGTTTCGGGGTATTGGGGTGCATCTCTGATAAACCTTAATACGATCAGTAACATAGATATAGTGGGATACCTATTAAAAGGTGTTTAATGATGATAGAGAATGTACTCTGGATAGCTGTCGCATTATTGGTCATATCTGCGATCATTCCGAGGTCATACCATATCAGAAAGGCCATTGGAGGCATGGGATGGATTGCTTTTTCATTGCATTGGGCATATCAGCCTTTGCACTATATTGAGATAGATGATTATTTCAATGTGATATTGACCTTGACAATAGCAGTGTTCTGTCTCTTCATAGCATATACCGCATTCAAAGAATACAGTTCTACAGCCTTTAGTAGCTTTTCTGATCAGGTGGATGTCACTTCTATGACCACCACTGCTACGGCAATAGGTTCACTGTTCTATTTCCCCTTCGCACAGATGCCGGCATTGAACAGGTGGATCATCTCCCAGGTTACAGAGAACATCGTGTGGGTGCTTGGTCTGCTGGACGTGTCCGTACAGATACCCTCCTGGAATATGATATCCTATAATGGTTACAGTGTGGAGATCATTCTGGCATGTACTGCGATCGAGAGTATTGCATTGTTCATCGGACTGATCATTGCGGTCAATGCACCTGCAAAACGGCTCATGGCTGCATTCATGGTATCTGTTCCTGTGATCTATGCACTCAATATAGCACGGGATGTCTTTGTTGTGATCGCGTATGGGCAGCAGTGGTTCGGTCCCAACAGTTTTGAGATATCCCATCATATTATTGCAAAGATAGGTTCTGGTATTGCTCTCTTTGTGATCGGATATGCGGTAATGCGTATACTTCCAGAACTTCTGGACCTGATCGATGGGCTGTGGGCATTGACCACGAATTCGATACGGGATATTGCACAGAAGATTCCAGGGTTCCGATAAATGATCGCAAAAGGAACTTTTTCCTGGTTGGCTGTTGTCTTTCTGTCCACCACTTGCTGTGCATTGGTATCATACGTTACCAGTGTGACCTATCTGAGGCAGGCATCATATGTGGGTGCAGCATTGTTCATCTTCCTTTTATGGTTCTTCCGGGATCCTGTACGGGATACGAAGGTGTGCAAGCACTGTGTTGTAGCACCGGCTGATGGGAAAGTGGTTGACATCCGTGACAGGAAGGTATGCATTTTTATGAACCTGCACAATGTCCATGTTAACCGTGCTCCCGTATCTGGACGAGTGCGTACCATCACGCATATTAAAGGGGGGTACATTCCTGCATTCTGCAAGGATTCTGATCGGAACGAACGAACTGTGATGTTGATAGATACGGATGTGGGAGAGGTCCAGCTGACGCAGATAGCCGGTACTCTGGCCCGAAGGATAGTTTCTTATGTGAGGGAAGGGGATGATATAGTGCAGGGTCAGAGGATAGGGATGATCCGGCTTGGTTCCAGAGTGGATGTGACAATTCCACCGCAATTCGATATATTGTGTTCGAAAGGCGATCGGGTCTATGCCGGCGAGACGATGATCGCAAAAACGGAGATATCTGCGAGGTAACAGATGAATTTTCTTCATACATTGAAAGCACCGGACGTTGTGACACTTTCAAATGCGTTATTGGGACTACTTTCCATCTTCGTGGCCTATGCTGGCTATCCGGATATGGCATTCGTTCTTATATTAATGGCTGCTGTTGCTGATGGTGTCGACGGTTATCTGGCGCGCAGTTATTCGGGCAGTGAGATCGGGGAGTTCCTGGATTCACTTGCAGATGTTATTTCCTTTGGCGTAGCACCTGCGACAGTTGTATTTATTGCATGTGGCGGTTCAATGCCCTATATGGTCGGTGCGGTGGTCTGCATCTACCTGGTCTGTGGTATTTTAAGGCTTGCGAGGTTCAGTACTAAACAAAAGAGCATACCTGATTTTGAAGGGCTTCCGATCACTGCAGCCGCAGTGGTGATCGCATCATATATGCTGCTTGACGGGAAGTATGTCTACACCTATGTTGTGCTTGCTATCCTTATCCTGCTTGCGTACCTTATGATCAGCGAATATCCATATCCAAAATTAAGAGGTCCCAGGGCGATGGGTCTCGTATCGCTCCTATTCATACTGACGATCGGATCGTATTTCCTGGTCGAGCAGTACATGTACATATTCTCAACGACACTCTTCCTTTCGATGATGCTCTATCTCGAATCTCCAATTATGCGGGTTCCCAGACGGTATTATGAGGATTGAACGTCTTCATTACTGATCCTTACAGCAAAACAACGTATCCCGAACCTATTTATATCCGGGATACAATGGTCCATTACTGACCCCTTACTGGATTTAGTCCTGTTCCTCTTTCCTTGCATTGACCACGATGCCACGCTCATTTGCATCGACCATCACAGAATCACCTTCCATGACCTTGCCAGCAACAATGAGTTTTCCAATCTCTGTCTCAACCTCGTTCTGTATCACGCGCTTCAGTGGCCGTGCCCCATATATCTCACTATAACCTGCTTCTGCAAGGTAGTGCTTTGCCTCAGGCGTGAGATCCATTTTGATCCTCTTCTCCTTCAGCCTCAGGACAAGGTCCTCAACCTTGATATCTACGATATCCACGAGCTGTTCCCGGGTGAGCTTATGGAAGATGGCGACCTCGTCGATACGGTTCAGGAACTCTGGCCTGAAATGCTTGCTGAGTTCATTCAATGCCAGTTCCTGCATCTTGCTGTAGTCCTCTCCCTCATCAAGCTTTGTGACGGCATAATCAACACAGATGTTGGACGTCATGATCACCAATGTATTCTTGAAGTTCACGGTCCGACCATGTGAGTCGGTAAGACGGCCATCGTCCAGTAGCTGGAGCAGAACGTTGAACACGTCATGGTGGGCCTTTTCGATCTCGTCGAACAGCACGACCGAATACGGACGGCGACGAACTGCTTCGGTGAGCTGTCCTCCTTCCTCGTGTCCCACATAGCCCGGGGGGGCACCGATCAGCCTGGATACGGTGTGCTTTTCCATGTACTCGGACATGTCAATGCGTATCATATTGTTCTCGTCATCGAACAGTTCTGCCGCCAGTGCCCTGGCAAGTTCGGTTTTCCCCACCCCGGTGGGTCCCAGGAATATGAAACTGCCAATGGGGCGTTTCGGGTCCTTGATGCCAGCATAGGCACGTATCACTGCATCGGACACGGCCGTCACAGCTTCGTTCTGGCCGATGAGGCGCTGATGCAGTTGATCTTCCAGATGAACGAGTTTCTCCCGTTCACCTTCCATGAGCTTGCTCACAGGAATGCTCGTCCACTCGCTGACGACCTCTGCGATATCGTCTTCTGCGACTTCTTCTTTGAGGAGCATACTATCTTGCTTCTTCTTGAGCTTGTTCTCCTCCTCTTCATACTGGTGTTGCAGGGGTATGAGTGTGCCGTACTTGAGTTTGGACGCCAGCTCGAAATCCCCTTCGTTCTCTGCCAGCTCGAGGTGCATCTTTGCATCCTCTATCTGTTCCTTGAGCGAACCCAGGTTCGATATGATATTCTTCTCGCTTTCCCAGCGTGCTCGCATGGCATCGGATTCGGAGCGGATGTCGGCCAGTTCTTTTGTCAGGTTCTCCAGCCTTTCCTTTGATGCGGCATCCTTCTCTTTCTTGAGTGCCTCACGCTCGATCTCAAGCTGCATGAGCTTGCGGTCTGCTTCGTCCAGTTCTGCGGGTTTGCTGTCAATGGCCGTCCTGACCTTGGCTGCTGCCTCGTCCAGCAGATCGATGGCCTTGTCCGGCAGGAAGCGGTCTGCGATGTACCGGTCGCTCAAGATCGCTGCGGCGACCAGTGCTGTATCCTTGAGCCTGACGCCGTGATGCACCTCATACCGTTCCTTGAGTCCACGCAAAATGGAGATGGTGGCCTCCACATCTGGCTGTTTTATCAGTACGGGCAGGAATCGTCTCTCAAGGGCGGCGTCCTTTTCGATGTACTTGCGGTATTCATTAAGGGTGGTCGCACCGATACAATGCAATTCACCCCTGGCCAGCATGGGTTTGAGCAGGTTACCGGCATCCATGGCACCTTCGGTGGCTCCGGCTCCTACGATGGTGTGGAGCTCGTCGATGAACAAAATAATCTCGCCGTCGGACTCAGCCACTTCCTTGAGGACCGCCTTAAGCCGTTCCTCGAACTCGCCCCGAAACTTGGCGCCGGCGATGAGTGCTCCCATGTCAAGGCCAATGATGCGGCGGTTCTTCATCGAGTCCGGGACATCGCGTTTGGCGATACGCTGCGCCAGCCCCTCCACTATGGCGGTCTTGCCCACACCCGCTTCCCCTATCAGCACGGGGTTGTTCTTCCGCCTGCGGGACAGGATCTCAATGGTGTGCCTGATCTCATGGTCCCTGCCGATAACAGGGTCCAGTTTTCCCTGGGTGGCCATTTCTGTGAAGTCGATGCCATATTTCTTCAATGGTTCAAGTGTATCTTCCGGATTTTCTGATGTCACGCGCCGGTTCCCCCTTATTTCTTTGATCGTCTGGAGCAGTCGCTCCTCGGTGATACCTGTATTCTCCAGGAGCTTTTTGCTGAAACTGTCCTTTTCCTTCAGCAGCGCCAGCAGGATGTGTTCGACACTGGTATACTCGTCGTTCATCTTCTTTGCCTGAGTATTTGCAGTGTCCAGCACCCGGTTGAACTTCTGGGTCACATAGACCTGCTCACTTCCGGGTCCCGATGCCTGTGGCAGTCCTGAAAGGTGTTGTTCCAGTTCATCAGCAACGGTGGCTGTGGGGACACCCATCTTTTCGAGCAACGCAGCAGCGAGTCCACCGGTCTGTTCCATCAGAGCAAGCAGCAGGTGTTCACAATCCGTTTGCTGGTGATAGTACCTGGCTGCGATGGTAAATGAGTTCTGTATCCCTTCCTGTGCTTTCCGGGTAAAACGGTTCAGGTCCATTGTTAGCCTCCTGTGTTACAATTCGTTCATCTGATCATGAATTGGATTCGTCCATACCTTCATTCATGCGTTTTGAGTGGCAATTTCTACATTTTGTTTTAGGATGTTAGTGAACAGTAATTTATCATAATGTTCTGCATCATATTTAAATATTATGATTTATATGGATATTATATCCATTATATTTAAACCATATCAACACAATTGAGGAACACTTATATATGTTCATTCCCTATATTGTATATTATGACTCGACAGATCATGCTGATCAATCTTGAGAAACCCCGGATGAAGGACCTGGACGACGATCTGTTCTGGTTCTGCAACAGTTTCGGCCTGTCATCTGGCCGGGATGTGGAGAACACATCCACAAGGATCGTCATGAGCATGCTGGACAGGATCTCTGAGAATGAGGAGGTCACCTCCAAGATGATCGCAGATGCCCTGAACATCAAATTATCGAGGGTGAACCATCATATCAGGAGCCTGATCGATTCGGGGCTGGTGTACCGTAAGAAACGGACCCTTTGCCTGCGTGGCGGCAGCCTCAGGGCAGCTGTCCAGGAGATGAGAAGGGATTCCGAACGCATGTTCGATGATCTTGAGAAAATTGCCGCGGAGATCGACCGGAACATGGGTATCAAGAATCGTTGAAGAGCGTGGTGATCATGATCGCTTGATCAAAGTACCCGTCTGGTATTGTCCAGCACTATGCCTTTTGTGGTCACATTGTAGGTGATGGTCTCGTTCGGTGCGATCATCCCATGCATCTTGCGGATGAGGATGGACCGTTCCACCTCACGCTGACGTTCCCTGACCCTCAGTTCAATAACGCCATCGCACAGTTGCTTGATGGTGTTCTCCACATGTGGACCATGCATCCCGCTCGTCATGTGAAGCAGGTTCACCGAGCCATTGGCCTTGGCCCTGACGGATAATGTCTCAATAACATCGAGTACCGGGTTCAGTTCACAGGCACGCAGGAAATAGGAAAGGGATATGCCACAAAGCGAAGTCTAGTGGAGCGTTCTTTTTCGATGGTCTCTTTCAGCAGTTCCAGCAGTTCGCGTCCCTTCTTTGCACTTTCCATCTCAGGAGGGTTGAACTGAAGGGTCTCAGGGACATCATCAGAGTACCGGGGAGAATATGCATCGATGAATTGCAGACGGTCATCTAAGTATTCCTGCACATTCCATCCAAAATCTTTCATGCTGTTGATCGTCCGATCCACCGAATGTTCGGTAATAAAGTATATGATCTCTTCTTTGTTCTTCAGACCGGCTTGCACGAAATGGTTGCAGAAAACAGAGGATCCTGCTCCAGGCTCTGCAAAGAGTAAGATCGTGGTCCCAGCCGGCACTCCTCCTTCCAGCTGCATATCCAATCCTGTGATGCCCGTTCCATCAAAGCTGAAATCGTCCATGTGTGTTTTTCCGTATCTTATATAAAGAAACTAATGATCTTTCCTGTTTGCAGGTTTATGTTATGTATTGTCAATTATGGTGGTTTTAAAATATCATGTCCCGTTGGATACTCTAAAGGGATAAGTTATTATAACAATGGCTAGGAAAATATATTATACATTTAATTTATGAAGGGTTCAGATACTCTCTGGGATGATAACTATGGGGCCAAATACCAATCAAAAAAATGCATGCGGTGGGGGGAAGATTATTTGAGGAGTGATCTTAAGGAGAGTGTCAGGGAACAGGGGGTTGTAATCAATGCCATCGCCACCGCTTCCAAGAATGCCATTATTCTAATTGATAACGATGGTCATGTATCCTATTGGAATAATGCGGCAGAGGAGGTATTTGGATATACGTCCAATGAGATGATGGGTAAGGACCTACACCACATCCTTGTACCAGAGCGTTATCATGAACAATATGAAAAAGGGCTTGAAGGCTTCAAAGACACCGGCAGAGGGGATGCTATTGGTAAGACTCTGGAACTGATTGCACTAAGAAAGAACGGTGAAGAAATCC
>JAYEHR010000041.1:0-18939 GCA_034659615.1 Methanobacteriota archaeon
TAAAAGTATTGGAAGTGAACAATGAGTATCCATTATTTTTAATGATTCTTAAAAATAGTAAAGCTTATGCCATATATGTACTTGTCGATATACGACCTTAATCAATTCCATTGTCCTTTTGTTCAGACCTGATCTCATCGATCTTTTCATAGAGTGACTCAAGTATCCTGCCAACATCATCGATCTGTCGGCAATATTTCTCAGCGATGTGAAGCCGTTCCAGCTGGGATTCTGAGTTAGCCTGCTCCCGATATTTCCTGATCAGGTATGGAATTGACCTTTTTACGAGCTGCGATTCCATCTCATGACCCCGCCGCAGGGTTTCCTCCAGACTGTCCAGATAATCCTTTCCCATATGAAAATATATCTTCCGTGATCCGGCTTTTTTTCTTCTATGGACCCCCCAGACATTTTCAAGCCCTTTCATCTTCAGGCTTATGGAAGCGAGACTGTATCCGGTGATTTCTGCAAGTTCATCCATGGTCATTTCACCGGGCTCAAAAAAAAGTATGGACAGGATGGTGGCAGACAGGTCATCCATGCCATAGTTCTTGTACACCTCCGCTCCAACCTCTATCATCTCCATCTCAATATCGTTCATGATCCCACACCCTATTGTTAATTATTATTAAAAATAGTAAAGTTCGATATATATACATATACCTTGTCCTCGGCAGTATGGATAAGACCACAATACTAGCCGCAATACCGATCACGGGATATTACCGATCGAGCGATCCTGCGATCTTCGCGGCCAGTTCGGCAACGTCCAGAGCACTCCTGCCCAGCACTCGGACCATCGGCTCCTTGCCCACACCACCTTCATCATAAATAATGTCCGGTACACTGCCGTATTCCTTAATGGCATAGGTCACTCCCCAATCCATGGTACTGGTGTCTGCCGGCTCGTCCATCCGATCAAAGGAGGATATGGTAAGACCCAGGTCCGCACATGCCTTAAGGACCTGCGAAGAGTATCGGATGTTGACACAGGCTCGGACCTGTTCATCGAACTGCATGGCTGCAAGAATGATCCTGGCAACATGACTGCTGGCGCCAAAGCCCACACATCCCACGACCGATGAGCGATCCCTGAGCCTGACGATCCTACCATTGACCGCCGCGACGTCCGTAACACCCCGTGCATCCGGAAGCGCCATGGCGATGTTGCAGCCCACCTCCGGGACCAGGCCTGCGAAGGGGGCACTACCAGCGAGCACATCCACCGCGCGGGTGGTGTTCTCCATCACCTCTGCCCGGGAGGCATCCTGCAGCAGAGGAAGGAACTGGTTCACCGGCGCAGCCCCTCTCCCGATGGGCACACTTGCCCCGATCGCACGCTCAACGAATCGTTTCGCACGTCTGGCGGCTTCCACGACTGACAGGCCCCTGGCAAGATAGGCTGTCAGGGCCGCGGAATAGGTACATCCTGAACCATGGGTACCTCCGTTAACGAAATCTCCCTCAATCAGGGAGAAGGTATCCGTAGCAGCTACGTAGATCAGGTCCGAAGCATCGAAATGCCCACCGGTGATCACCACATTGTCTACGCCCAGTTCCGCGATGGCACGTGCGGCTATTTCACAGTCCTGACGTGTCTGGACATGCATGCCGGACAGTGCCTCAGCCTCGCTGATGTTCGGGGTCACCAGCTTACTGACGGGCATCAGTTCGTCCCGCACCACGGCAAGGGCTTCGCTGCTCAACAGGTCGCCTCCTGCCTCTGCGGTCATGACCGGATCCACAACCACATTCAGATCGTACTTCTTAATAGATCCCACCACGGATCGTACAATGTCCGGTGAGGAGAGCATACCTGTCTTTGCCCATGATATGTTCATATCAGTACACACGGCCTCGATCTGGGATGCCACCCCGGACGTAGGAATGTCGAACGCACTGAGCACACCTGTGGTATTCTGTGATGTGATCGATGTGATGGCACATGTGCCGTGCACACCCAGAGCTGCAAAGGCCTTTATATCTGCCTCTATCCCGGCACCTCCACCGGAATCAGAACCTGCGATCGTCATTACTATGGGAATTGTATCCATATATTTTTCACCTGTAAGGTCATGACCATCTATCCGGAGGATCATGGCGTTGATCTATATCAAAATTTATGATGCTGCTTCAAGATGGTCCTTGTTTGTTATAAGCCAGATGGTTATATTCACAGGCATATACTATAAAATGTGCGCATTTTAGTCAGGAACCGAGCAGTTCTCGATAGGTTTATATATCGTCCTAACAACATGTGCAAACCAATATACACAATGATAGAACGTTGCCATATGCAGCAATTTCATGGTCAACTATTCACAGTAATAATCTTAATCCGAGGCAAAATAATATGGGAAACAGACCTCTCGATAAACTGAACAATGCATTAGACACATCGGTGATCGTTCGATTGAAAGGTGCCCGGGAGTTCCGGGGAAAACTTCAGGGATATGACGTACACATGAACCTTGTCCTTGATGATGCAGAGGAACTCAAGGACGGAGAGGTCGTTCGCAAGATCGGTAGTGTGGTCATTAGGGGCGACAATGTGGTCTATGTATCTCCGTAACCTATATGAACGATAGATACATCACAGATAACTCCTCCTAATATATACAAAGATCATATAGTTAAAATAAAGGTGATAAAAAATGTCAAAAGGTACACCATCAAGGGGTAAGAGACAGAAACGTACACATGCTAAATGCAGGCGCTGCGGCAATGTTTCACTCAATATACATACAAAACAATGCACATCATGCGGATTTGGGAGAACCCCACGCATGAGAAGTTACAAGTGGCAGAACAAGTGCAAATTTTAAAGACCCAATGACCTTTCCTCAACTGGGATGTAAATGAAGGAAGAATGCGGTGTTGTGGGTGTGGTGATGCCTGATGCAGAGCCACAGTCAAAGAACGTCGCCCTTCAAATATACTATGCACTATATGCATTGCAGCATAGAGGTCAGGAATCTACAGGCATAACCATCAACGATGGGACCCAGCTACAGTCCATCAAAGGAATGGGGCTGGTTCCTGAAGTATATTCTAAGGATGACCTTGTGAAACTTGTCGGTAATGTGGGAATCGGACACGTTCGTTATTCCACGACCGGAGAGTCCAGGATAGAGAACTGTCAACCGATGACAGTGAACTACAGAAACGGGACTGTGGCCATTGCACATAATGGGAATCTCGTTAACGGAAAGGAACTTCGTGATGAGCTTGAGATCGATGGCCATATTTTCATCAATGACTCCGATACTGAGGTCATCGCTCATCTTCTCGTCAAGGAACTGTTACGGCATGATCCTATTGAATCGATAAAAGCAGTGATGAAACTGCTTGTCGGATCGTATTCGCTCACCATGCTGATCGATGACATTCTGATCGCGGCCCGAGACCCCCTGGGGTTCAAACCGCTCTGTATCGGGGAGATCGACGGAGGGTACGTCGTTGCCTCTGAAAGCGTCGCCATCGACACATTGAACGGCAAACTGATACGGGATGTTAATCCCGGGGAAGTTGTGGTCTTTGGTAATAAAGAGATTGAGAGTTATCAGATCTACAAAAGTAAAAAAACTGCACATTGCGTATTTGAATACATATATTTCGCCAGACCGGATTCAACCATCGATGGAAAGCTGGTCTATAAGGTTCGGGAGAGGATCGGGAAAGAGCTCTCCCGTGAACATCCCGTCAATGCGGATATCGTCTCCCCTGTACCTGACTCAGGGATCACTTCCGCCATCGGATATTCCAGCGAGTCAGATATCAAATATAGAGAAGGATTGATGAAGAACCGTTATATCGGACGTACTTTCATCCTTCCTGGCCAGGAAATGCGAGAGACTGCCGTGCGTCTCAAGATGAATACCATATCCGCTAACCTCAGGGACAAGAAAGTGATCCTTATTGATGACAGTATCGTACGCGGTACTACCTCTCGGAAGATCATCAACATGGTACGCACTGCCGGTGCACTGGAAGTACATGCACGTATAGGGAGCCCACCCATAAAAGCTCCCTGTTACCTTGGCATTGACATGGCAACACGCGAGGAACTGATCGCAGCCAATAAGACCAATGACGAGATCAGGGAAATGATCAATGCCGACTCCATCGGATATCTCAGTATCGATGGACTTATAAAAGCCATTGGGATCGATCGGGACAACCTGTGTCTTGGATGCTTGACAGGCATCTATCCTGTCAAGATATCTGGAGAAGAATGCCACTGTCATCAGTTGAAGTTGAATGACTTCTAACGCTTTTTTACATACGTCCCTATATAGCTCTCTGCAAACCGTCCAGCACGTGTCCCACCATACCCGATCGCCAGTCCAAGAAGTGCTCCTGCGATCACATCACATGGATAGTGTACTCCTACGAACATGCGGCTTATACTGACAAGGATCGTGAGGATCCAGATGGTAGACCTGAGTTTCCCACTGGCCAGCGGGTGCAGGAACATTGCTGATGCGAACGAGAGAGCGGCATGTCCACTCGGCATGGAATACCCGGATGCTTCGACCAGGACACGCACATCCTCGGGCCTGGGGAACATGAGATACGACTTGAGGAATACAACGATCAGCCATGTGATGAACAGGACAGCACCATATGAAATGGCAACGTTCTTCCCATTGAACCAGAACACCAGAACACCGATCACCACCCACAGATAGAGGTTCCCCACTACCGACAGGGTGATCATCAGCGGATCAAGGAACGAACAGGAGTTCAATACCTGCAGGACCTGGACATCCATGTCACAGAGAGGCATAGATAAACAGACGACAGTTAAGTATAAGCATTTTCGCACTGATCTCCGTAGATCATTATACCATACTTATAAATCATTATTATGAAACTTACGAATTTTCATCAGAACTGGATGGACACAGTTCGCTCACCATACACTCCATGCATCTGGGCCTCCGTGCCGGGCAGACCTTCCTGCCGTGCAGGATCAGTGTCATTGACAGGTCCTCCCAGTCCTCCTGCCTGGCAAGGGTCATGAGATCCTTTTCGATCTTCACAGGATCGGTGTGCTCTGTGAGACCAAGCCGTTTGGATAGTCTCTTCACATGAGTATCAACGGCAATACCATCCATCACACCATACCCTCTGGCAAGGACGATATTCGCGGTCTTCCTGGCAACACCTGGCAGGGTGAGCAACTCCTCCATGGTATCAGGTACTCTGGAATCAAAATCGGAGATGATGATCTGTGCACTCCTCCTGATATTCTTCGCCTTGTTGCGGTAGAAGCCTGTGGAATAAACCTCCTTTTCAAGCTCCTCAGGATCAGCACTGGCAAATGCCTCCACATTCCTGTATTTCCTGAACAGGGATTCGGTCACCTTATTCACCTGTGCATCAGTACACTGTGCCGAGAGGACAGTTGCCACAAGGAGCTCCAGAACGTTGTTGTAATGCAGTGCAGGAGCAGGATGTGGATATTCCTTTTGCATGATGGACCAGATCCTGTTGAAGTTGTGGGTATTGTCTATCATAGGACAGTCTTTTTCAGGAATGGATATAAACGTTTTCAATGCATTCATTGGAAATCACATAATTAGTTGTATTTTAATAGGAACGACTTAATATGACCGATTAATAGGACTGAATGATAGAACATACTCGACCATTACGAAGGATGAAACAAAACCCTGGCAAATTGGAACCATGGATCCACTGAATATAGCAGACAACGTTCAGTCAGTCGATATACTGGCTATACTCACAAGCATCGATCATCTTGTCTGGGGACCACCCCTGCTGATCCTGCTCGTCGGTACAGGCCTGTACCTGACCTATCGACTCCGTTTCATCCAGATCCTCAAACTCCCCACGGCCCTGCGGTACGTGCTCCGGCGAGGACGCGGTGACGGCATAGAAGGCGACATCTCGAGCTTTGCTGCCCTGACAACCGCACTGGCTGCGACCATCGGGACCGGGAACATCGTAGGAGTGGCCACCGCTATCCATATGGGGGGACCAGGTGCACTGTTCTGGATGTGGATAGCCGCCTTTTTTGGAATGGCCACCAAGTATTCTGAATGTCTGCTGGCCGTGAAGTACCGTACAGTGGACGAGAATGGACAGATGTCCGGAGGCCCCATGTACTACATCCAGCACGGATTTGGCCATAAACCTTACAGTGAACCCCTTGCCCGATTCTTTGCAATCTCTGGAATTGGCGTGGCTTTTTTCGGGATCGGAACCTTCCCCCAGATCAATGCCATTGTGGATTCGGCATCCTTCACCTTCCACATGCCTGTGCCCTATACCGCTGCCATTGTCACCACTCTTGTGGCCCTGGTCATCATTGGCGGGATCAAAAGCATCGCACGGGTCGCCCTGGTCGTCGTGCCGTTCATGGCAATTGCCTATGTGGTCGGATGTGTACTGGTCATTGCAATGAACATTGACAGCCTGTGGCCAACCGTAACCCTCATTGTCAGGTCCGCGTTCAGCCCCACGGCTGCAGCCGGTGGTTTCCTGGGTTCGACCATGATCCTTGCCATGCAGATGGGGATCGCCAGGGGCGTGTTCTCCAATGAATCGGGCCTTGGAAGCGCCCCCATCGCTGCGGCTGCCGCCAGAGTGAAGGAACCCGCACGACAGGGACTGATATCCATGACCGGCACCTTCTTTGACACCATCATCATCTGTACCATGACCGGTATCGTGCTGATCATGACCGGTTCATGGAAAGGTGAACTCGCAGGTGCCTACATGACCGGTCATGCATTCTCCAGTGTTCTTGGCGATCTGGGCAGTTATCTTGTGGGTCTCGGACTGATCTTCTTTGCGTTCACCACCATCCTCGGATGGAACTATTACGGAGAACGTTGCACCGAGTTCCTTGTGGGAGTGAAAGGGATACTGCCCTACAGGATCATTTATATAATCATGGTCGCATCAGGGGCGTTCCTGACCATTGACGTGATCTGGGTCCTGGCAGATATCGTCAACGGACTGATGGTCATCCCAAACCTGATCGCATTGATCGCACTCCGGAAGGTCATTGTATCAGAGACACAGAAGTTCTTTGGTTCACAGGAGAAAGCATAAGTGGACATATCATCCATGAATACATGAGAATCCACCATCGCTGTTATTACAGATATTCCTCCCACCGCAAGCTTTACTTAAGAATCCCTCATCCAGATAACGATCATGTCCCTGACCAGTATCATCATCAAAGGAGCAAAGGAACACAACCTCAAGAACATCGACCTGACCCTGCCGCGTGATAATCTCATTGTTATCACCGGCCTGAGCGGTTCAGGTAAATCCTCCCTGGCCTTTGATACCATCTATGCAGAAGGGCAGCGTCGGTATGTTGAATCACTCTCTGCCTATGCACGCCAGTTCCTGGGCCAGATGGAAAAACCTGATGTAGAATACATCGAGGGACTTTCACCTGCCATCTCCATTGAGCAGAAGACGACCAGCAAGAACCCACGCTCGACAGTGGGAACCGTTACGGAGATCTACGATTACCTGCGTTTGCTGTATGCCAGGATCGGCATCCGGCACTGCCCTAATTGCGGGCGTGTGATCGAGCCACAGAGTGTGGACCAGATCGTTGACAGTATTATGCAGATCCCCGAGAGATCAAAGGTCCAAGTCCTCGCACCAATGGTGCGTGAGCGCAAAGGAGAGTACAGGAAACTTCTCCAGGACACTCGTGGTGAAGGGTATTCCCGTGTGCGCATAGATGGGGAGATCATATCTCTGGACGACGTCGAGTCTGTGGAACTGGGACGTTACCAGAAGCACAATATAGAGATCGTTGTGGACCGGCTTATAATCAAGGAAGGGATCGAAGACCGGCTCACGGATTCCGTGGAAACGGCACTTGAGAAGGGGGGTGGAACATTGATCGTGCACGTCCTTGACCATGAGGAAATGGTGTTCAGCGAGAAACTGGCCTGCCCTGATTGTGGTATCGGGTTCGAGGAACTGGAACCGGCCGCGTTCTCTTTCAACAGCCCGCAGGGTGCGTGTGAGGTGTGCCATGGACTGGGTACCTCCATGGAATTTGACCCAGATCTGATCATTCCAGACCTGTCCCTGTCACTGAATGAAGGAGCTGTGGAACCATGGTATACCAAGACTGGTGACGGGTATTACATGCAATCATTGCGATCTGCGGCGAAACATTTTGGATTCTCCATGGATGTGCCATACAGAGACCTTGACACAAAGTCTCAGGACATCATACTCCATGGCACCAGTGAGCGCATCCCGTTCGTTCATACGAACAGGGACGGTGGCCTGTGGAAGCACACCGGTCACTTCCGTGGTGTAACTGCCCATCTCTCAAAGATCTACGATCGTACCGATTCCGAGAGTTCCAAGGACAGGGTGCGCCGATATATCAGTACCAATCCCTGCCAGGCTTGCCAGGGCGAACGCCTGAAGCCTGCAAGCCTTGCGGTCCTGATCGATGGACATAACATCATGCAGATTACCCACCTGCCCATTGAGACAGCCCTGCATTTCTTTGAAGCCCTTGAGATGAAACTGGATGACCGGGAATATACAATCGCCCGCATGATCTTAAAAGAGATCAGATCACGACTGGGTTTCCTGGTGGACGTGGGACTGGACTACCTATCCATGAGCCGGGCGGCTGCCACTCTTTCAGGGGGTGAGGCCCAGCGGATCAGACTGGCCACCCAGATCGGTTCCAGTTTGATGGGAGTACTATATATCCTGGACGAGCCGAGCATTGGCTTGCACCAGAGGGATAACCTGCGCCTGATCAACACCCTCAAACATCTCAGGGATATTGGCAATACGGTGATCGTAGTGGAACATGATGAGGAGACGATCATGAATGCGGACCATGTGATCGATATGGGACCGGGTGCGGGTATCCATGGAGGCTATATCGTTGCACAGGGGACTCCTGATGACATCATGTCAGATCCTGCGTCACTCACAGGCAAGTACCTTAGCCAGCAGATGGAGATAGGAGTACCCTCCACCCGACGTGAGCCCCACGGTCACCTGACACTGGAGGGAGCGTCCGCAAACAATCTGAAGACCATCGATGTGGAGTTTCCCCTGGGTGTGATGATCTGTGTTACAGGAGTATCCGGATCCGGAAAGAGTACACTGATCAATGAGACGCTGAACAAGGTGCTTGCACAGAAATTGAACCGTGTACGCGCGCGGCCCGGGAAGTATGAGGACATTGTTGGTATTGAGAATGTGGACAAGGTGATCACCATTGACCAGTCCCCTATTGGCCGGACACCGCGCTCCAACCCTGCCACCTATACGAACCTGTTCACCCCGATCCGTGAACTGTTCTCACAGACAAAACTCTCCAGATCGCGTGGCTATAAACCCGGCAGGTTCAGTTTCAATGTCCGCGGCGGACGCTGCGAGACATGCTCAGGTGACGGTATCATCACCATCGAGATGCATTTTTTGCCGGATGTATATGTGCCCTGTGAGGTGTGCCACGGCAAACGGTATAACCGGGAGACTCTGGAAGTGACCTACAAGGACAGGACGATCGCGGATGTGCTTGATATGACAGTGGAAGAGGCGCTGGCCTTCTTTGAGAATATACCAAAGATCAAACGAAAGCTCCAGACCCTCTTTGATGTGGGGCTTGGCTATGTTAAGCTCGGCCAGTCATCCACCACTCTCTCGGGCGGGGAAGCGCAGAGAGTCAAGCTGGCGACTGAACTCAGCAAGCGCTCCACAGGCACAACGGTGTACATTCTGGACGAGCCGACCACCGGTCTGCATTTCGATGATGTGAAGAAGCTGCTGGATGTGCTGCAACGGCTGGTGGATGCTGGAAATACGGTCATTGTCATTGAGCACAACCTTGACGTGATCAAGACCGCCGACTGGATCATTGATCTTGGACCGGAAGGAGGAGAACGTGGAGGGACGGTGGTCGCCCAGGGAACACCGGAACACGTGTCAACAGCCAGCGGGTCGTATACAGGCGAGTTCCTGAAACGGGTATTGCATGAATGAGTGTGACCCAAAAGTTATATCATCGGTCCCTCATATAATATAATATTAGTACAAGTCGGTATGAACCAATTTACCGGGGGAAGAGATATGTCCCAAAAACTTCAATGTAAGAACATAAAGAGCGACCTGAAATATCTGGGTGACATTATGGACAAGCAGAATCGTGAAGATGCTACCCCTGATGTCGCACGGATGAGAAAGCAGGTCGAGTATAAGAAGACGCTTTGTAAGATCATACGGAACGAAAGTACTTCAAAGGAATGATCCATAGGCTGTTTGCCTATAGTCCTATCGTTGTTCGTATATACTCCTTATTGAAATAGTTCTATTCTGTACCTTCCTACTGTAGATACTCAAATATCGTGTCCCTCAAAGCATGGCAGGCATACGATCTGGCCGTGCTTTAGCCGTGCCCGGGTCTCCATGACCTCCTCCCCACATTCGGTGCAGGGTATGGACTGGTAGACCATGGCCTTCGGGGGAGGCGCGATCTGTACATGCTCGACCACGAACAGCTGGTCTGCTGGTGTTTCCAGGACCGTACGGACTCGTTCATGATGCCGTTCCCTGAACCGTTCCATCTCATCCTCATTGGCGGAGCTGGATCTCACTTTCTCAAAGAGTTCATCCTTTTCGGATTCACTTGTTCCGGACCGTTCGCGGGGACGTGATGATATTCGGATGGCCCGGTTATCACCCCGTCTGAAGAACGTGTACACATGTTTGCCATGATCCCGGAAGATCAGGTTTCCCTTGCCGAAGGTGCATCCATTGACAACCTGTATCGCATCGATACCGCATGACTTGTTCTCAACGATAGCCACGAGTTCCTCGTCCTCGGCACGTCCCTTGAACTCTTCCTCAGCGATCTGTGCTACCCGGTATCCGGTGGCAAGACCTGGACAGACGTGCCCGTGGAACCGCACTGCATCATCAAAATCCATTATTCGATCTCCATTGCAATTCACTTTCTAAGTTTCGCAACCAGGGCTTCCACCTGTTCCACTGCTGTGCCAATATAGCGGTCAGGATCAACAAGCTGGTTGATATCGTCCTCGCTCAGGTACTGGGTCACATCATCCCTGCCGAGCAGTACATCCTTGAGATGCTTTCCTGTCTCGTGCCCTTCCATGGCCGACGTACGCACGATCTCGTGGGCTTCCTGCCGTCCGACACCGCGTTTAGCCAGCTCTATCATCACGGCCTCTCCCATGTTCAGCCCGCGCAATAGTTCCAGATTGCGACGGATGTTATCGGGTTTGAACCGCAGGTTCTCGATGACGCCAATGCCAAGTTTGAGTATGTGATCGGTCAGCACACAGCTTTCCGGGAACACGACCCTTTCGCACGAGGAATTGGTCAGGTCCCGTTCATCCCACAGGGTATTGTTCAACAGCTCTGGCTCGATCATGGAGCGCACGATACGCGCCAGTCCGCATATCTGTTCGGACTTGATGGGATTACGCTTATGGGGCATGGTGGACGAACCCACCTGTTTCTTGCCAAAGCTCTCCTCCACCTCGGCGAGCTCGCTGCGCTGGAGGGAGCGGATCTCAACGGCTATCTTGTCTAGTGTGGTCACGGTGTTGGCCATCCACATGACGAACTCGGCGTGACGGTCACGCTGGATGATCTGGTTGGACACATCCACAGCCTCCAGGTCCAGGTATTCCATTGCATGTTTCTGTATCTCGATCCCCTTTGGTCCGAAGGCTGCCTGGGTGCCCACCGCACCGGTCATCTGGCCCACTTGGATGCGGGGTTTGAGCTGTTCCAGCCGTTCGATATGACGTGCTGTCTCGGATGCCCAGATGGCGAACCGCAACCCATAGGTGGTGGGCACACCGATCTGACCATGGGTACGTCCGGCGCAGACCGTTTGTTTGTGATCCTCTGCCTGGTCCAGCAGCACGTCGAGAAGGGTATGCATCTTCGGCTCAAGGACGCGGATCGCATCCTTCATCTGGAGTCCGGTCGCAGTATCGAGGATGTCATTGGAGGTCGCACCGAAATGCACCCATTTATCAGCATCCTTCTCGCACTTCTCCGATATCGAAAGGACAACGGCCATCATATCATGGTGGATCTCATCCTCGATCGCTTTCACTCTCTCAAGCTCGACCTTATCGATACTCTCTTCAATGATAAATGCAGCTTCCTTAGGGATCAGTCCTACGTCTGCCTCGGCCTTTGCAAGAGCTGCCTCTGTCAGCAGGAGCTTGTCGAGGCGGTTCTTCTCGCTCCACACATATTTCATCTCATCGGTACCATAGCGGAATTCTATTGGGTGGATTGCCATATCTTCGCATCTCCTTGTTCGGGGGGGATTTTGAACTGTTATATGGCTGATAATAGTAGTATACTAATAAATAAGCTTTGAGAATAGGAGGAACTTATGAAGAAGGAACTGATGTCCCTCTGGCATTCCAACAGTTAGATCGGTACTACCATCTGATGCCCCATAACATGTTCCACTGCTACAGGCACCCCATATATTTCCTCGATGTTGTCAGGCGTAATTATCTCGTGTCCACCATGTGAGAAGACCTCGCCGTCCTTGATGAGTACGAAACGATCAGAATATCGCAGTGCGAGGTTAATATCGTGCATTGTGAGCACGGCTGATATATTCTCCTTGTTCACGACATCTTTCAACGTGCGGAGAATGGATAGCTGGTTCTTCAGGTCCAGGCTGCTTGTGGGCTCATCCAGAAGCAATATTTTCGGCTCCTGCACCAGGGCACGAGCAAGACTGATCTTCTGGATCTCTCCCCCACTCATCTCATCGATATACCGCATTGCTAACTCTTCAAGACCCATATCGGATATCACTTCTTTGACAATACGAAGGTCATGGTCCCTGATACTCCATCCGATATGGGGCTTTCGTCCCAGCAGTATGGTGTCAAAGGCAGTCAGACGGCTTGTTTGTGTGTGCTGTGGGACATATCCCATACGCTTTGCGATCTCGATCTTTGGCAGTGTGAGGACATTTTCGCCCTGGACCATGATCGTGCCTGATTTGGGGGATAGGATTGTATTGATGCAACGCAGAAGCGTCGTTTTTCCGACACCGTTCGGACCAAGTATTGTCAAAATCTCCCCGGGTCTCATATCAAATTCTATTTCCTTGAGTACCTTACGTTTCCTATAATCAAATCTAAGATCTCTTACTTTCAGCATTAGTGTTTACACCCCCTGACCAGCAGGAACAGGAACAATGGAGCTCCCATGAACGCGGTAATGATCCCGACTGGCAGCACATAGGGAGCAATTATTATCCGGGCGGCGGTGTCCGCAGCAAGCATAAGCAAGGCCCCTACCACACCGGATGCCGGGATCAAGAACCTCTGGTCATCACCGACGAAACGTCGGGCGATGTGCGGACAGACCAGTCCCACGAATCCGATGATGCCCAAAAACGCTACCGCCGCTGCCGTTGCGAGCGAGGCCATCAGCATTCCCAGTAGACGCACCCTATCGACGTGCACACCCAGTCCTTTTGCGATCTCATCCCCTGCATCCATGGCATTGTAGTTCCAGCGGTTATACAGGAAATAGGCCATAGCGACAGCGGTGATCAGTGCCATGATCTGGATGCTCTGCCAGGATGCACGCCCCAGGTCTCCGAATGTCCAGAAGATGATCTCTGGCAGTTCCGTATCGTCGGCAAAGTACTGCAGGAACATGGTCGCAGCGGTGAGCAATGATCCAAGTGCCACGCCTGCCAGGATGAGTACTTCAGGGCTTGCGCTCTTATATTTCGCGATCGCAAGCAGAGTGAATGTTGAAATAAGCGAGAACGCGAAAGCCGAGATCGTTACGGAATAGGTATGATCAAAGACCGTCCCAAAAAGTCCCCGGCTTGCTGCAAGGATGGATAATGTGGCACCAAATGCAGCAGCATGTGATATGCCGAGGGTATAAGGTGAACCCAGAGGGTTTCGGAGGACCGACTGCAGCACCGCACCGGATATGGATAATGATACTCCTGCAACAATAGCTGCAATGGCCCGGGGCAATCGCAGTCCCCAGATCAGGGTGTGGGCATATTTGATGTCGGATGGCCTGCCAAGCAGGGTATTGATGATCTCGCCGATGGGAAGAGGTGCGTTCCCCACCGACAGCGAATACATAAAGATCACTGCCAGCAGGAGGGATGTGGCTGCGATGAACGATATCTTCCGGCCAACATATTTCTTGTACTTATAGGACAGGTCCGGCCTGCCCCTATCAGCGTCCATTTCATCACTGCCTGCGTTCGTTCTATCCACCTCCCGTCCTGTATCCCCGATCGTTATATTATGCAGGATCTCTCACTCAAGCTCGATAGGGCCGAAACCATGTCCAAAGCTCTCGGTAACTCCTTCATAGATACTTTCGTTGACGGGACATCCTGAATACAGGAAGCCGTATATCTCATTGGCCTTGTCCTCAGGATCGATATCTGAAAACTTTTCAGGACATAGCTGCTTTGCGACATACCAGGCATCGGCCAGTACATTTCCATGGTTTGTGGTATACCAGTTGTAAGGCAATACTCCATAGACCTGGTTGTTCTGCGCGGCTTCCAGCCCACCATACACTCCTCCTTCGCACAGTGACTCCACCCCATACTTTTCATTGGTGTTGGGGTTGCCTGTTTCCGAGAAGTCATAGATCGACAGGTCAAGGAACACATAATCAATGCCAGGGTCCATATCCCACTGTAGCAATGCATCATCACCGATCTGGTATCCTTCCCAGTCCCCTGTCTTCGAGGTCCCTGAAGCAATGTTGTTCGCGTTCACATACCCGAATGGAGGATAATCAGGTTGTGTGGACAGTATCCCGTGGGATCCGCGATATGCTGTACCGCCTATATAGAGGTTTGCTGCATCCTCACCCCGTGTTCTGGAATCGATCTCTTTGATCTCATCCTCAATAAAGCGTATCACATCCTCAGCCCGTTCTGGTCTGGCCATGACCGTCCCCATAAGGCGAAGGGACTCTTTCATATCGTTAAAATCCTTTGCGGTATCGCCATATTCAAGCCCGGCCACAGGGATACCACCCACATCGGTCGAGAGTTTGTCGGCACCTTCAGCTGTGGAATAGGTCAGGAAGATCACCTGGGGTGCAGGGTCAAGGGAGAGTATCGACTCGGCATCGTAGTTACCCCGGAAGGCCCCGATATATGGGTATTTTTGCTTATCGCCGAACTGGGGATTCGCCAGCCTGTAGGGACGTGGATGCGCATCCTCCTCTCGCTGCTCAATGTCTTCCACACCCACGACAGTGTCCTGTTCACCCAGATAGCAGAGATAACGCAGGCAGCCTGCACCCACACAGAGGGTCCTTTGTACATCTGTAGGCACGCTCACCGTCCTGCCATAGGCATCTGTGATTGTCAGGATATCGTCTGATACGGCCTGGGCATCGTCTGTGTTTGCACTGTTCGGTTCCTGTGTATTGTCCACACATCCACTCAATGCGGACGTGATGATCAATATCAATGCCACAACAAGGATTGTGATCTTTTTATTCATGTGCTAGTTCCACCAATGTACTATGATCGTTATGGTAATATGCTCACCATGCCAATAATATATCAATTATTAATATTAGCAACTAGTATTACATAAGTTGACACTCGTAGTACTCCATTGTATATAAGTTTTCAGATTACCTATAGTGGACCCACAAATCTTATGGCATATGATGATAGTAGTGGTATTGTGTGGTATTCCCACAACCATTATATACCATTACCACCTACACGCAACAATCGATTAAAACCATCATGGAGTTTATTAAATGGCCAACCAGGTAACTGAACTATCGGTACAGCAAAAGAAAGAACTGGAAGACATATTTGGAGCAGATCGCGTCAATTTCAAAAAACGAGAGCGACATTATTACACTCATGACGTGGGAGCACTTCCTGCTCTTGCAAAACCGCTTCTCGGAAAAGTAGAACCGGCAGCCATTGTAAGAGTTCGCAGTGAGACCGAGGCAATCGAATTGCTAACGTTTGCCAAAAAATATACCATTCCGGTGGTGCCACGAGCAGGCGCATCATCCGGCTACGGGGGCATAATCCCAACCAAAGGTGGCATTGTCGCCGATGTGAACCTGCTCAACGACATCATTGATATCGATAACGACGGACTTACCGCCACAGTGGGTGCAGGGTTCGTCTGGGAACGGCTGGAAGCAAAGCTCAATCAGAAAGGGCTTTCGGTATGTGCCATGCCATCAAGTGCACCGTCTGCCACCGTGGGTGGGTGGCTGGCACAGAACGGTGTGGGACATGGCAGCTATGAGTATGGCTGGTCTCAGGACACGATGCTTTCAGCACGCATGGTCCTGCCTGGCGGAGAGGTCAGAGAGTTTACCGGTGATGACATGAACGATATCATCGGATCCCTGGGTGCCACTGGAATTATCACGCAGATCACTCTCAAAGTACGTAAGTATGAGGATACAAAAGCGATCTCTGCACAGTTCCCTGATGCGGCTTCCATGCAGCAGGCAATACAGCGGGTCTCAGATCGAAATATTCCCCTATGGTCCATTACATTCATCAATCCAAAATTTGCAGATACAAAGAACCTGGCACCTTCAAAGCTGCACCATGGGGAACCTATGGATGAGCACAATCCCCAACTTCCCAAGTCATATATATGTAATTTCTTCTATCCCGCATCAAGGGATGTGAGCGCACTGGATGAGGTGATCGTGAAGGCAGGGGGGGAGGTTTTACCAGAGGAGATCTCCGAACATGAGTCGAAAGAATGGTTCCGCAGTTTGAAGATCAAGCGGCTGGGTCCATCGTTCATTCCTGCAGAGGTGATCGTTCCCGTGGAGAAATTGGATGCGGTGATCAGCGAGATCAACAACAAGATCAAACTGCCAGTACTCATGGAAGGTATGGTAGCAAACGATGATACTGTTGTCCTTCTCTGTTTTATTCCCCATTCAGAACGTTCATTCAAGTTCAATCTGGCATTCCCACTGGGCCTGAGCATTATCAAAATCGCTGAGAATAACGGGGGTAAGATGTATGCCTCAGGTCTCTATTTCGCAAGTCAGGCCGAAAAGGTGTATGGAAAAAGGTTGCGCCGTGTTCTTGATCTTAAAAAGGAAGTTGATCCGGACGATATCATGAACCCGGAGACCTTATCAGGAAAGATGCTTTTCGGAATGGGTATTACGCTTTCCCAGACCTTTGAACCGATCATGCGCATGGTGGGTAATATGGCAGGTGTGGGTAAGTTAAAGGAGTTTAAAGAGGAGAAGGATATCCCCGGCGACATCATCTCCTATGCGTATACGTGTGCACAGTGTGGATATTGCGTGAACGAATGTGATCAGTATTATGCACGTGGATGGGAATCCCAGTCCCCGCGTGGGAAATGGTTCTTTATCAAGGAATACCTGGCAGGCAGGGATAAGCTTGATCAGGAACAGGTGGATACGTTCCTTGCCTGTACGACATGTGAATTATGTGATACCCGGTGCCAGCTGGACCTCCCCATTGAACACTCCTGGATGCAGCTTCGCAATAAACTGGTCGTGGATCTGGGGAAGATGACATTCCCCCCATTTGAGATCATGGCTGCAAGTCTGAATAAGGAGCGAAACATCTGGGCGCAGTACCGTAGCGGTCGAGATAGCTGGATCCCCGAGGACCTTAAGCCAAAGATCAAGGATAAGGCGGATTATGCATACTTTGCAGGCTGTACTGCATCATTTGTTGAGAAGGATATTGCTGTGGGAACTGCACGACTATTGGATGAGGCGGGCGTAGAGTTTACCACTCTGGGCGACAAGGAGTCCTGCTGTGGCATCCCGATGCTGACCAGCGGCAAGTGGGATGAGTTCGAGAAAATCATGCGGATGAACATGGGGAACATGAAGAAGAAAGGTGTCAAGACCGTGATCACGTCATGCCCTGCATGCTGGTTTGTCTGGCATACCTATTACCGCCAGTGGGCCGAGAAGCTCGACATAGAATATGACATAGAGGTGAAGCACTATTCCGAAGTACTGGCTGAACGTCTTGATGTACTTGCTCCCAAGTTCATAAAACCACTGAACAAGAAGATTACTATGCATGATGGCTGTCATATGGGTCGTGCTGGCGGGATATATGAACCACCACGTGACCTGATCAAGGCCGTGCCGGGCGTTGAATACGTAGAAATGGAATACAACAAGGAGAATGCTCATTGTTGTGGTTCTGTCATGTCGATGATAGCTGACCCAAAAATAGCGAATGTTGCAGGTGGTATGCGGGTCAACGAGGCTGTGGATGTGGGTGCTGACATGATGGTCGCTGCCTGTCCATGCTGTCAGTTGCAGTTGAGGGTCTCGGCAGACAACAACAATATACCCATGGATGTACAGGATCTGGGAGCTGTCGTAGCTCGCAGTCTCGGGTATGATCTCCCGGACACAACGAACGATGCCCTGGAAGCATGGCTGCCCTTTGAACAGATGATATACCTCATGAAACCTGAGAACATGGCCAACATGATGGGTGAGCTGATGCCCCAGATGATGGATGCAATGCCAGCATACCTGAAGGCAATGATGAAAACGGTGAAATACGTACCCGGCATGGATCGGTTGATGGCACCCATGATGCCAAAGATGATGCCGCTGATCATGCCAATGTTAATGCCAAAGATCATGCCGGATATGCTGGAAGCTGTTGGCAGGCACGTACAGATGCCCGATTACATGCTGGAGCAAATGCCAGACCTGATGCCACAAGCCATGGAGAACCTGATGCCGAACCTGCTTCCGCAGATCGCACCCCTGATGACACCGATGATGATCGAGTACATCAAACAGCACTGAAAGAACAGCCCTCCTTCTACTGTTCTTTTTTCTTCTCTTTTTTTGACAGGAAGCTTACATAAATATTAT
>JAYEHR010000042.1:0-4143 GCA_034659615.1 Methanobacteriota archaeon
CGGGTCAAGGTTGCCGGGTCTACCTCTCGAAAATTTGAAATACTATCAATCGAATGCTTGCATTGGTGAACTACCACCCACTAAAATAAGTGGGCTTCTTGCTTAAATTTAGATAAAATAACAGCAGAACGCCAAATACGGGGGTAAAAGATATACCTTTTGAGTCATATAATTATACATATTGGGGTTGCTCGGGTTATCTGTGCATCGGGGGTTATGCATACAAGAGAAATAATCCAATTTGGCGGATTACCTTGAGTACATAAATTCGTAAATTATGTCTACAAAAACAAAATCGTCCTCAAATTGGGTTGATGGACCATGAACACAGAGGAACTTTTGGACTTGCTAAAAACGGATGCCACGGAGATATCTATCTGTGACATAATGAAGATAAGAACGCGCATGGCAGAAGAGGTCCGGTATCTGCCAGAACGATACAAGCGTATCTACCTGAATGATCTTTTTGAACACCTCTATCTGGTCTTTCTGAATATAAACAGATCGACCAGGTTGGAGCACATTGAAGACATCGATCCTGACATTCAACAGAATATCGTTCAGCAGATAAATGAACAGGTGAAGATTGACGATCCAAAAGGAAAGCTGTTGGGAGATTTCCTGAAACTCACTTCCCTGTATTTGATCTTCATAGCAAAGAAACCGATACATCCGGTCGGTATGACTTTCCCGGGTGGTCAACAAATAGTTGAAAGGGATGGTAATTATTATTGTCCTGTGAAGGATAAGCAAAGTAAGGTAAAACCATCCATGTGCGAGTTCTGCATATGCAAGGACCTGGATGAGATCGAGTAAAAAAAGAACCTTAAGGGGGAGGGTAGTCTTCTTGACGAGAGGGATTTCCTATTTATTTACATATTCACTTCATCAAGGATACGCTTGAAAATAGCAGTAGCTATGCCCTCCTTACTGCCCTGATCCTTGAACTTGACCAGTTCCCAGCCATCAATGCCCATATCATTAAGATCTGTTTTCATCTGTTGCCAATCCTCAACTCTTACCGATTTGATATCATATTCCCAGCATGTCATGCGCTCATCTCTAGTATCTGTATTGGATGTTCTATGTGGGTAAAAGACAGAATAATATATAACACTTTTCAAAAAACTGGCTTTAGTTGTTGGTAAATGAATTTGATTAACAATGTTAATAATGCCATTGGAGGTATTTGCATAAAGTAGAGTATGGACCGCAGAATATGAATATTCCATGGCTAAAAACGATGTGATGCATAAACCTTATAGGTAAGAAAGTACTTTAGGGAACCAGACACCTGCTGGTTATGTTCTTAGTTCTGAATATGCGGGTTCAAACAAATGTGGGCCTGTGGTCTAGCTGGTTATGACGTCGCCTTCACACGGCGGAGGTCCGGAGTTCGACTCTCCGCGGGCCCACTATCCTGAATCACACCCGAGAGTCATAGTTACGGTTCCGGAGCTCGCGTTCGGTTCTCTATGAACTCTTAACAGGTTCCAAATCGATTTTTAGTATCAGGCCCAACGATATCGACCGTTGTCTGGTAAAAGAAGAACAAGAACATGCGATACGTATCGTCGAGTACGCGGGACTGGAAGATGTGCTGGATCAACAGACGATATAATCCCCCCAGTTCAGCACATCTAGGCATCCAGCCCGGACAGAAAGGAGGTTAGTCCACTCTCCAAACGGACTCATACAACAATACTTGTATTAACTCAAGTTTACTTAAGTTTATTGGTCGCATCGATTGTGGCAGCAGATAGATATGCAGGTTGCATAATGGATTAATTAGTTTTGGTAATACTTTTTAAGCAATTACAACAGTTCTTTTTCTATGTGCTGGAACACGTCTTCGAGATCGTTGTATCGCAGGTGAGCATACCGATCCAGTGGGGTTGGCATATTGTTGACGATCACAAGTCTTCCGCCATTATCCAGAGTGTACAGGGGCAGTGATGCTGCCGGCTGGACCACCAGGGACGAACCGATAACAACAAGGACATCAGCTTCTGATGTCTCCTTGATGGCGGCGGCGAGTGTCTCGCGGTCCAGCATCTCGCCATAGAAGGTGATGTCGGGTTTGATGAGACCACCGCAGTCGTCACATCGCGGGATCTGATCCTGTTGTACGATCTCTGCGATATTCTCATATGAGTACTCCCTGCCGCACTGCAGGCAGTGATGGCTGGCTGGTGATCCATGGATCTCAATAACGTTCACAGATCCGGCTTTCTGGTGCAGCATGTCGATGTTCTGCGTGATGACAGCCTTCACAATTCCCTGCTTTTCCATCTGTGCCAGGACGTTGTGTATGAGACCGGGTTCGCGTTCATTCAGGTTGTAGACGAGATCCTTTGAATGGTGGTAAAAATAGGACGGATCGTCATGAAGATCATCGATGGAGAAGATCCTGTCAGCATCATACTTGGTGTACAGGCCGCTTTCTCCCCGAAAGTCAGGGATGCCCGAGAATGTCGAGACACCTGCACCACTGAGAAACACACAGTGGTCCGATGTCTTCAAAAGGTCAATAAGGTCATCCATACAAATACTATATGCCTGATCAATAAAACACTTTTTGATGGAACCTGTTTTGGTAATGGAGAGGCAGGTGTGATGGTATAAGTCCATCACAAATTATATATCATCTCATAACAGCAATAACATCGATCATGTTGAATAGATAATATGAATTTTCACAGGCAATTCGATGTATGACCTGTGTAACAAATAAGAGGATTTAAAAATGGTGTCAAAAGAGCTTCCCTTTAACAAAGAAAAGATCGTCAAGATCGCGGAAATGTACCCGACCCCGTTCCACATCTATGATGAGAGGAGTATCAAGGAGAATGCACGTAAGCTCAAAGAAGCGTTCGGTATCCTTGAGGGGTTCCATGAGTATTTTGCTGTCAAGGCATTGCCCAATCCCTACATAATGAAGATACTGAATGACGAGGGTTTCGGTGCGGATTGCAGTTCCCTGCCCGAGCTGATACTGGCCGAGAAGGTAGGTATCACCGGTGAGGAGATCATGTTCAGTTCCAACGATACGCCGGCAGAGGAGTTCGTCAAGGCAAAGGAGCTGGGTGCGATCATCAACCTGGATGATATCAGCCACATCCAATACCTCGAGGAGACCGCAGGGTTGCCTGAACTTGTCTGCTTCCGTTACAATCCCGGGGCATTGAAGAAGGGGAACGAGTTCATCGGGAACCCGGAGGAAGCAAAGTATGGGTTTACCAGGGATCAGCTGTTCGAAGGTTTTCGGATACTGAAGAAGAAGGGCGTCAGAAGATTCGGGCTGCACACGATGGTCGCATCCAATGAACTGGACCCCACCTACTTCATCGAGACTGCCCGCATACTGTTCGAGGAGATCGTTGAGATCTCACAGGAGCTGGACATACGGTTCGAGTTCGTCAACCTTGGCGGTGGGATCGGTATCCCATACCTCCCGGAGCAGGAACCGGTATCCTATGATGTGATCGCCAGAGGCGTGAAGAAGGAATATGATGAGATGATCAAAGCGAACGGTCTGGACCCATTGAAGATATTCCTTGAGTGTGGACGTGTGATCACTGGACCGTACGGGTACCTCATCACAAAGGTGCGACACATGAAGCATACCTACAAGGACTATGTGGGTACCGATGCATGCATGGCCAACCTGATGAGACCTGGTGTATATGGGGCTTATCATCACATCACGGTACTTGGCAAGGAGCATGACCAGAACACGCACAAATATGACGTGACGGGTTCGCTGTGTGAGAACAATGATAAGTTCGCCATTGATCGCATGCTGCCTGAAATTAAGAGGGATGATATCCTGGCGATTCACGAGGCGGGTGCACATGGGCATGCAATGGGCTTTAATTATAATGGCAAACTGCGTTCTGCCGAGATCCTGCTGAGAGAGGATGGAAGTTTCGTACAGATCAGGCGGGCGGAGACCGTGGATGATTACTTTGCAACCCTGGACTTTGATGGGCTTGCGAGTTTTAAGTGAACGGCTGTAGTGTCACGTCAAACCTCTAATGTCTGATAAAGTCGGGATAGTTTAATCCGAGCATCTTCAGTTGTGAATTGCCAATTAACTTTCTCATTTTTGTTATTTCTAAACTTCGCCCATGATATAACCTC
>JAYEHR010000043.1:0-18684 GCA_034659615.1 Methanobacteriota archaeon
CAAATTGTCACACTGACCAATATAGCGGGACCAATGTACCATGACACATGATCTTATGACATCTGGTCAGAGAATATTGTGGGAAACATAACACACTTCAATATAGCACTATCAAGGATACCCTTACTTCACATGCTTGACGATATGTCCCGCCTCCGGGAGAATGATGGCCGTAAGAGCCGTCTTCACCGCCCCCGGTGAGCCTGGCAAACAGAAGACCACGTGATCGCCCATAACTCCTGCAACCGCACGGGTCAGTATCACCGCAGACCCGATCTGATCAACGCTTATTGAACGGAAAAGTTCCCCAAATCCTGGCATCTCTTTATCGAACATGGGTCGTACTGATTCAATAGTAACGTCTGCCGGTGCCAGACCTGTACCCCCACTGGTCACAATGATATCCGCCCCCGTATCTATCCCGGACATCACAGCATCCCTTATATGACGCTCATCGTCATCTACGAGCATATACATCTGGACCAGATGCCCGCTCTCTGCCACCAGATCCATCATCATCCTTCCTGACATATCCATGGCATCGTCCGGATCCGATACATGGCCATAGCTATCAAACCTCGATGTGGAAATAGTGACCAATGCGAACGTTAACTGTCCTTCTGAACCCTTCTTATGTTGTTCTGTCACAGATACCATGTATCTTATTTATACATGAGAAGGTATATGAATCACTCGATGTAAGACCGCAATATCTTCATATCAGCCAACAACAGTGGATATACACGATCCTACCGATAAGATATATAAGCAACTAAGGTATAAAGAAGCCCATCAACACAAGAAAATCCTCCCGTCAGCCGGATTAACTTGAAGTATATAGTTTTACGAATTATATACTATAAAAATGAATGATTCCCAGAGTATCGTATCAACACATTCAAATATGTAAATTGCAATTAGGTAGCAGGACATAAAGAGAGTACAAGATCATCCCCACGTGTTCTTGCAGATCATACATAATCAAGGAGGCTCAATCTCATGGTAAGAAAACCAGCAAGCATGTATAGGAACATTAAACAGCGCTCATACACCAGACGAAAATATATGGGCGGTGTCCCGGGTAGTCAGGTCATCCATTACGACATGGGCAACAAGACCGCAGACTTCCCCATCAAGGTATCGTTACTGGCCGAAGAAAAATGCCAGATACGGCACACAGCATTGGAGGCTGCACGTATCACTGCCAACAGACACATGACAACTGCTGCAGGCCGTCTTGGATACCATATGAAACTGAGAGTTTACCCACATGAGGTACTCAGAGAGAACAAACAGGCAACCGGAGCAGGAGCAGACCGTGTCTCAAGTGGAATGCGCGCTGCCTTCGGCAAGGCTGTGGGAACAGCAGCACGGGTATCAGCAGGACAGAAAGTGTTCACAGTATCCGTGAACAAGAAAAATTACGTCGCAGCAAAGAAAGCACTCAAGAAAGCAGGACAAAAAATGCCAACCCCTATTCGAATCGTAGTAGACCAGGGCGCGGAACTTGTGCTGTGAGACAAGCGACGATCAACAGGTGATAACAATGGACGATTACGAAGCACTTTTGGACAGGGCAATAGAGAACCTACCGGACATTGAGACCACAGATACCCGTTTCGTAATTCCAAAACCCAGGATATTCATTGAAGGTAAGGCAACCGTTCTGGAGAATTTTGGAAATATTGCGGATGTCCTGAACAGAGATCCAGACCATCTGATGAAGTTCCTGACCAGGGAAATGGGTACTGCAGGAAAGATAGACGGTAGTCGTGCAATATTCCAGGGAAAATTCCCCTCCAGCCTCATCAAGACCAACATTGACAACTATGTCGAGGAATATGTCATATGTTCGGAATGTAACCGACCTGATACCCAACTGGTCAAGATGGGCAGAGTCCTCATGCTCAAGTGCGCAGCCTGTGGAGCACACCGTCCTGTCAAGAAAAGAAAGGCAGCACAAACAACACCTCGTGATGCCATCGAAGAAGGTGGTGAATATGAGGTAAAGATCGACGCTGTCGGCTCAAAGGGAGACGGTATTGCCAAGATCGCTAAATTCACGATTTTCGTACCTAGAACAGTAAAGGGCGACGTGGTCAAAATAAGGATCAAGAAGATCAGCGGTAACCTGGCATTTGCAGAACGTGTATAATAATACATAAGGATCGAGTGTGTCTGCCTTCCTTATGCAGATATCTCCGATCTACCATGAGAAGGATATCACATTGTAACAATGACATCATTCATTGTTACAGGGTGATTGAACGAAGGTTTGAATTATGCGTGTGCCAACATCGATCCCGGGATTTGATGAACTGGTAGAGGGTGGTTTCGTCGAGAATGACGTGATCCTCATTACCGGCGGACCGGGCGCAGGGAAGACCACTTTTGGGATACAGTACCTATACGAAGGGATTACCCTATACAACGAGCCAGGGGTATATCTAACATTGGAAGAATCGCCTGCCAGGACAATCCGCAACATGTGGAGGTTCAACTGGGATCTGGAACGGCTTATCAAAGAAGATAAGTTGAGGATCATCAGTGTCGATCCTCTAACATACGGAAAACACGCCCATCAATCAAGAAATAGTGACAGTAACCCGGATGTGAAAGACCTCACGATCGAGAAACTTGTCAAAAATATCACAGACCACATACATGAGATCGGTGCAAAAAGGCTGGTGATCGATTCGATCACCTCCCTGAAGATATCAGCCAACCCTGTAGAAGTAAGGCATCTGATACTTGGGTTTATAACACAACTTGAGAAGCTCGATTGCACCACACTGGTAACCAGTGAGGTCCCCGATAAGTCGGAGAACTTCAGTGTAGAGGAATATTTAGCAGAAGGCGTGATACGTCTCCACGTATTCCGGGTAGGGGGACGCAAGAGCCGTGCCATAGAGATCCTCAAGATGCGCGGTGTGAAACATGATGAACAGATACACCATTATGCCATCACCGATAATGGGATCGTTATTCGTAAAGGGACAGCATCCCCCTGAGCATTGTTATTTTCAACTGATACAAACGGAAAATGGTAATATGTTAGTTCCAGTCGATGATCAGAACCTTTCAGTCCTATCGATACCTGGCATTTCCATCGATCTTGAAGATCGTGATGGATTTATACAACTGGCTGCGCAGGGGCACCTTCGGGGAGTGTGTACTCCTTTCTTGAACAGGATCAACAACCGCTTGCGTGAAGAAAAACCTGCCCTGATCAGCAACGAACAGGTGGTAGCATCGACCTGGCTACCCCCGATCCCGAGCAAGCCGTTCAAGCGTTTGCTCTATGCAGAAATACAGATCGCACTGGGAAAATATGTCCCTGAGACAGTGTCCTTTGAAGTTACCCGCCAGTGCCGATGCAACTGCGAGCACTGTGTCGTTAGCGGGGGGGAAGGAGACCTGGACATAGACACCATCAAACAGGCCATTGATGATGTCCTGGACATGGGAGCTGTGGTCATTGTATTCACCGAAGGTGATCCGCTCCTGCGCAACGATATCATTGAATTGATCGATTACGTGGACAAGGACCGCGCCATCGTCAACATGTACTCGCCCGGCACCGACATGACCCCTGAAGTTGCCAGCGAACTGAAGAATGCCGGACTAAATAACCTGCTGGTAAGCATCTACTCAACCACACCTGTAAAACATGATGCCGTACGAGGACTTGAGGGTGCATATGAAAAAGCAATACGTGCAATAGGATACGGTCTTGACGCAGGGTTGCTGGTCACGATGTGCACACACGCCTCGCCGACAAACATGGGAGAGATATCCGCATTGTACGAACTTGCGACCGATCTAGGCGTACACGAGTTCTCCCTCTGGGAATCAGTACCAAAGAAACCAGGGGACCCGGTGATATCTGACGAGGACCGGAAAGTGATACTGGAGATGTATCATCGGATCAATTCCACTATCCAGGGCCCCAGGTTATTTGCAAACACATACTTTGAAGGCGAGATGCTTGGATGTATGGCCGGGCAGCGCTGGATGCATGTATGCGTGGAGGGATCCGTCAAACCCTGTCCCTACATCCCGTTCAGCTATGGGAATATCCAGACGGATACACTCAAGACCATCTGGAAAAGGATGCGCAAGGACCCTCATTTCAAAGGACAGCGAAGTAGTTGTCTCATGCAGGAACCCGATTATCTGCAACTGACATCAAAAATACCACAGGATGCCAGTCTCCCATATCCATTCGACCGAATCGACTGATACAATGGCATCTGTGAGAAGTATATTTAAAAGACAATATATTATAGAATAGAGCGAGGCTACACATGAATACGAGACTTGACCCGTGGGGGGCTGTGAACATTGATGACTATTCCAAATTGTTTGATGAATTTGGGATACTGCCCTTTGAGGAAGTGTGTTCAGAACTTCCGGACCCACATCGTTACATGCGTAGGAAGATCATCTTTGGACATCGAAGTTACGACAGGATCACCGATGCCATGAAGAACAATGAACCGTTCTCGGTCATGAGCGGTTTTATGCCTTCGGGAAAGGTCCATCTTGGACACAAACTTGTGATGGATGAAATCATCTGGCATCAGAAAATGGGAGGTGATGCCTTTGTCGGTATTGCGGACAGGGAAGCATACTCCGTCCGCGGCATATCCTGGAAAAAGTGCCGCCAGATCGGAGTTGAAGAATATATTATCAGCTTGATAGCTCTTGGTTTTGAACCCGATGGGCACATATATTTTCAGTCAGGTTCGGAGAATGTCAAAGATCTGGCATTCGAACTTGGGACAAAGGCCAACTTCTCGGAACTCAGTGCCATCTATGGATTCTCCGGTGAGACAAACATTTCTCACATGATCAGTGCCCTATCCCAAAGTGCAGACATACTACAACCACAACTGGAGGAATTTAGAGGACCAAAACCTACGATCATCCCTGTCGGGGCCGACCAGGACCCGCACATGCGTCTGACCCGTGGTCTTGCGCATAAGATGAACATGTTCCGCATCGAGGGACGTGAGGATAAGAATGGCAACAGATACACCAGCATCCGTGGTAAGGCTGCACCCGATGGTGCATTATCTGATGTCGCACGGCAAATGCCCGGGAATGCCAAATTGTATGAAGGGCACGTTGACGTGTTTGGTAGTGATGATTTCAAGCAGCTTTTTAACATCGTCAGGGACGTTGCGCTTGAATACAGTGGTTATGCCTTTGTACCACCTGCCGCCACATATCACCGATTTATGTCCGGACTGCAGGGCGGAAAAATGTCCAGCAGCATTCCCGATAGTATCATTGCACTGACAGAGGAACCAAAGGCGGCAGCAAAGAAGATCAAACGTGCAAAGACAGGGGGCCGCATTACGCTGCAGGAGCAGAAGAAGCTCGGCGGCGAACCTGAAAAATGCTCTGTCTATGAATTACTGATGTTCCACCTGATCGAAGATGACAGCGAACTGGAAGAGATCCATCAGGAATGTGTCAGCGGATCTCGCATGTGTGGCACATGCAAGAACCTTGCCGCAGAACTGATGTCGGATTTCCTGAAAGACCATCAGGAACTGCGTGAACTCGCACGTGATAAGCTGGACGATTACGGGTTATAAGAACATAACATACCAGGGGACAGGATCTACCATGAGCAAAAACCACAATCTCACTATCAATGAAAAGAACGTGCTACTTGCACTGGCTGAAGTACCATCGGCCAATCCGGAAGAACTGGCAGAGAATACATTCATGAAAGTGGAGACTGCCATGCAATCGGCCTTCATACTTGCAGAAGAAGATCTCGTAGAGGTCAACGACCAGATCATCGATACCTATGTTATCACCACTGAAGGACTGGCATATTCGACGGACGGACTGCCAGAGCGACAGATCATCGATGTCGTATCCGAACCCACATCCATCGCCGACCTGCGGGAACGCTTCTCACCAAAAATAGTAGGTATCGCCACTGGCTGGCTCCGTAGAAAAGGATGGGCGACCATTGAGGACGGCATGATCGTCCCCACCGGCAATGTTGAAGAAGAAGACGATGAGAAAGTACTTCACCGCTTCGAAGAAAAAGCACGCACTCTTGATGAACTGCAGACCGATACCAGGACCATAACGGACCTTGTCAAACGTAAACTTGTCACCAAGCATGAGAAGAAACTGCGCTCCATATCGATCACCGAGGCAGGGCACGCACTGGCAGATAAGGGGATCACCATCGAGGAAGAGATCAAACAGGTAACCTCCCAGTTATTAAAAAGCGGAGACTGGAAAGGGAAGAAGTTCAGACCCTATAGCATCAATACTCCTCCAAGACCGGTCTATGCCGCAAAGACACACCCATACCAGCGTCTCATCGACCAGATGAGGCAGATTTTCCTGGAAATGGGGTTCACCGAGATCAAAGGCGATGTCATCCAAAGCTCGTTCTGGAACTTTGATGCCCTGTTCCAGCCGCAAGACCACCCTGCACGGGAAATGCAGGATACCTTCCATCTGGGATCACGCTCCGAACTCCCTGAGAAGTATATCGACAACATACGTGCTATGCATGAGCATGGCGGCGATATCGAATCCACCGGCTGGGGCGGCACATGGAGTGAGGATATCGCAAAACGTGACGTACTGCGCACACATACGACCGCGGTCACGATCAAATACCTTGCCGATAACCCCGAGCCGCCCGTCAAAGCGTTCTGCATCGACCGGGCCTATCGCCGGGAAACAATAGACCCCACCCATACACCCGAGTTCGAGCAGCTTGAGGGTGTCATAATGGATGAGAACATGTCCTTTGCGAACCTGCTTGGCTGTCTTGCTGAGTTCTACCATCGTATGGGGTTCGAGGACGTCCGCTTCCGACCAGGTTACTTCCCGTACACAGAACCAAGCGTGGAACCCGAGGTATACATTGATGGAATGGGTTGGGTAGAGCTTGGTGGTGCAGGTGTGTTCAGAAAAGAGGTTACCGAACCACTGGGTATCAAGCAACCCGTACTTGCATGGGGCCTTGGTGTCAGTCGTGTAGCAATGCTCAAACTGGGTCTAAAGGACCTGCGTGAGCTCTACCAGTCCGATATCGATTGGCTGCGCAAGAGCGAGATCTGTGAATTATAACCTTAGCGACGTGCCAGCATTCGTTGGGCGAACAATAACGATCGTGCCATCCACGAACGCTCCATATACACGGCATCGTGAGGGCAGAGCTCACGGCAGCAGTAGCACAGTAAACAGTTATCATCATTGATCTGCAGCATCCCATCGACCTCCTCGATAGCATGGGCAGAACAGTTCCTGACACATGCCCCACAGCGACTGCATTTTTCAGGATCGATACGCAGCCGTATGGTGAAGAAACGTCCAAGGGTACTGACTACGAATGGAGGTAACCTGCCAATAAGTCCACCTGTGGAACGTTCGAACTTCACCCTTACCTCACTGACCGCCACCCCCACCACCTCCGGGTGCAGATCACCAAATCCGCGCCGTATGGCAGCTGCAGTTGTTGGCACGGACATGGGATCAAATCCAATTAAACGGGATGCCACCACATCCAGGGATACACAGTCATAGCTTGCCATTACGAAACCCACCTCTCGGGGCGTGCCATGGGATGGCCCATTGCCCTCCATTCCCACCACCCCATCCATTATCGCAAGACAGGGCATCCTGGCGGAATAGATGTCAACAACAGCATCACCGAATCGCTCACGGTCTGCCAGCAAATGTGCCTGCTTGCGGGTCTTGAGGGGGATTACCCCGAACATGTTCTTCACAGCCCCTGTGTAGAGAGTCAACTCATGCGTCTTGAGCTTAGGGAGAGAGATGACAACATCTGCCTCAAGGGGAACGTTGGACAGGTACAACCTGTGAAAGTGTACAGCGTTCGGCACTGTTAACTCTGAGAAACCTGCGGTCTCAAAACTGATGACCTCGGCCCCGCATTCACTGGCCGCATCCCTGATCCCGGACACATCGAGGGCCTCCTCTGTGACCCCTGGCCATGTGATCCCTGCACAATCTCCTACCACAGGGATGCCACCTGCCTCCACTACCAGCTCACACATCGCGGATATGATCGAGGGATGGGTGGTGACCGCTTCATCCGGCGTCCTGGCTGCCAGCACATTGGGCTTGAGCAGCACACGATCCCCAGATGAGATGATGTTGTCAAGTCCACCAATGAGATCGAGTGCCTCAATTATCGCAGCCTTTGCCTCCAAATAATCATTGCAACGGACTATGGATACCTGTGATCCCATGCACAGACAATTCGATCCGATGGTTAAAAACGTTTGTAGAATGTCGAAATCGTTCACCGGTTCGTATATGCACCGTTCGCTTTAGCGGACACCAGCCCCATCAGATGAGCAGGTATCGCACCGATGGCCGTGCACGTCTCGAACGAAACGCCTGCAGACGTGAGATCAAGATGATGCTTTGCCAGCGATAACGTCTGTTTTGGAAGACCTTTCCTCCCGAGCCCCACCAGGAACAGGTAGGACTCTCGATCCCTGATCCCGTCTGCGATCTGTTCGGGACTGGCGGCGAATCGTGGGTCCGCTTTGGAAGTGGTTGCCACCACCTGTCCGAACTGGGCCTGGAATCCTTTTTTGGGTAGATCGAAAACAAAGAAGTGGTTCTTCCGGTTCAACATATCCAGATATTTACCCGACTCGCCAATGGTGGTCTTGTCCATGATATATTCAACGAGTTTATCACGTTCCATTTTGAAAGGAAAGTCGAAAAGTGCAAGGGAAAATCCAAAAGCGTAACAGATCGGTGCAGCCCGGGCTATGGCACGGTAGTGTGCATCGATCACCTTGATCCTGTCATAGGTATTAACTATCCCCAAGGTCAACATAATATATCACTTCCCCAGTCCAAGACATAGTACATGCTGAGCACACCCCTCGATCCTCTCACAATGCCGGCAGTCATCCCATAGCTGCGTCCTCAGAGCGCCTGCGAGTTCCATAAAACCGAGCTTCCTGAAGAACGCCGGTGCTGTTGTTCTCACGTATAGTTGCTTCCACGCAGCAGGCATGTGCTCAACAATATACTCCACCATATTTGAACCGATCCCCATACAACGATAATTGGTATGCACAGCAATGGTATGCAACTCCGGACAGAGACGATGGACAAAACATGCAGCACCCACAACACGGCCCTGCACTTCAGCAACGATAAAATCATCCAGTGCAACACCGTCCCTATCAAGGAAATAGGTGGACAGGAGGATGGCGATGACTTCCTCGTCCTTCTTGCTGGCAGGACGTATGTTAATTACCGAACCCCTAGAGTTTGTAGAGTTTATATGGTTCATAGAGGTTGTAGATCTTGTAGGGTTCATAGGGATTCATCCATGCTTCCACTGCGGAACCCTTCAATATCTAGCGTTACATGGTCAAAACCCAATTCCTTTAAGTGAAATGCGATCTGCTCCCTGTTGTCCGTCACTATCCTGAGATCAGCGGGGTACACCTCGATCCGTGCGATCCTGCCGTGATCGCGTACCCGTACCTGGGAAACGCCAAGGGATACGAGCATATCCTCGGCTATCTCGACACGGGCCAATCGCTTCTTCGTCACGGTTTCCCCAACGGGTAGCCGTGTCATCAGACATGCATTGGAGGGTTTTCCAGCAACCTCCAATCCCAGGGAACGTGCGATCGCACGCACCTCCGCTTTTGTGACGCCGGACTCCACATACGGCGAGCACATCCTGTCCCCAGCCTCGGTGATCGCACGCCACCCAGGTCGGTTTCCCATGACCTCGGACGCATTGGTACCTTCGAGGATCATATTGGATCCCAGTTCTCCCAGCATCCCCAACAATCGCTCACATAGCATCCTCTTGCAGAAATAGCATCTTTCGGGATCATTTTCCGCAATATGTGGATCAGCAAGTATATCGATGGTAACGACCTGATGCCTGATCCCGATCATACGTGCTGTTCTGATGGCGCCCCTGAGTTCACGCCGGGACATCATGCAGCCATCAAGTGTGACAGCAACTGCATGCTCACCCAGCACATCCACAGTCAGGGCCGCAAGGGTCGCGCTGTCCACACCTCCGGAGAAGGCGACCAGCACGCCATCATTTTTTGCGATCGACTCCTTTATGTGCTCGATCTTTTCCGATATCATGATCGTATGAAAATGCATATTACCAATATATAGTATACACCCATGAGAGTGGTTTTATTGTTGGCCATACAAAAGATATTAATAGATTCATATCATAGTTATTATAATAATGCATAATTGTTTTGCTGATAGTCATTAACACTTAAAAGGGGCGTATAATGGACAACGACTGGCAGATCGACCTGGACATTCCGGACATAGGGACAATGATCACACTTTTGTCCACAGCGATATGTTCTGCGATCATTGGAGCTGCAGAGATCTCATACACGATGATGTGGATCACATCTGCATACGAAAGACATGGAAAGAATTTTTTTATTGACCTGATCAACGCACAGTCCCTTACCTGGACAGCAGAGTACGTAATGGTAGCAGGATCGTTAATACTGTGCTCTGCCATGATATTTCTGTCAACCACAACACTTTCCTTGGTTGATCTGAACCGGGTCAAGAAGAATAAGAAGGACAGGATACGAATTATATTAGTTATGTTCTTCATCGGGCTTGCATTGCTCTTTCTGGCACTGATCTCGGGACTGCTACTTAGATATATTTAATATGGGAAATTAAACATCTGCAAAGGAAGTGAACAATGATGAGCAAGGTCAAGATCACAGGTACGATAAAGGAGATCCCTAAAAGGGTCGAATCCAAAAAAATAGCCTTTGATGATATCGAGAAGCTGGACAATCGCACCCAGAGAATTATGTACCCGATATCTGCGATCGTTGGGCAGGAGAAAATGCTCAGGGCACTGATACTGAACGCGATCAATCCGTCCATCGGAGGCGTCCTGATCCGGGGACAGAAAGGAACGGCTAAATCAACTGCAGTAAGGGGTCTCGCAGAGATCCTGCCAGAGATAGAGATCATTGATGGGTGCAAGTTCAACTGCGACCCTGCAGATCCTGACAAGTTCTGCTGGGAATGCCGGGATAAACGCAAACGTGGATCATTGAAGATGAAAAAACGCCCAATGAAAGTGGTGGACCTTCCCGTAGGTGCCACTGAGGACAGGGTAGTGGGCAGTCTGGATATAGAAAAAGCGGTCAAGGAAGGTGTTCAGGCGTTCGAGCCCGGCATCCTGGCCCAGACGAACCGCAATATTCTCTATGTCGACGAGATCAACCTGCTGGACGATTTCGTGGTAGATGCCCTTCTGGATGCGGCGGCAATGGGAGTGAACACCGTGGAGCGGGAAGGCGTTAGTGTCAGCCACCCCTCGGACTTCATCATCATTGGAAGTATGAATCCCGAAGAGGGTGAGCTCAGACCCCAGCTGCTGGACAGGATCGCATTGCAGGTCGAGGTGGAAGGTATATCGGATCTGGAACAGCGTATTGAGATCATTGAACGGCGCAACGCCTTCAATAAAAACACACATAAGTTCAGGAAGGACTTTGAGCCAGAGCAGGAAAGACTGCGCTCGAAGATCATGAAGGCAAAAAAGATCCTTGGGCGTGTCACATCCACAAGAGAGAATTTGGGGACCATCGCTCAGATATGTATTGCATTCAATGTGGATGGACATCGGGCAGATATCATGATCGAGCGTACGGCAAGGACCAATGCTGCATATGATGGCAGGGACCGGATCACGAACAGCGATATCATTGAGGCGGCAGAGATGGTACTGCCTCACCGAATGCGCAAGAAACCGTTCGAAGAGGAGGAGTTCAGTGTAGACCAACTCCAGGCGATCGTGAACGGTACGGTCTGACAGGATAAAGAATGAGCAACGATACGGCTGCCTCACGTATGAGGCAGAACCTCCTGCGTGAGTACGGCATCAAGGTCTTCAACATAGGGAGACCGATACTGTGTATACGTATACCGAGATCGGGTATAGAGGAGTTAGGACCAACAGAGTCCGATGCTATCCTGGATCACATGGAGCCGATCAGCAAACAGTTGAGACCGGATGAGATAAGGGATGTTTTTATTATTGCAGATACCAATTATGTGGTTATTGAACCGAATACCTTTTTTGTGCAACTTGAGACGAAAGGACAGAGTCTGGTCAATGAAACTGTATCCACAACAGCTACATCCATTCATGTAAACAGAGAGAAACAGACCATCGGACCAATTGAACGAACACCAAAAAATGTCATCTCTGTCCGAGACGAAAAACATGAAACCGATCGGGACGAAAAAGCAGCACCATTAAACACTACGCCAATCACATCATCCACCACTGAAGAGAGTGTAATAACGACTGATGAGATGACCATAACAGAGGAAACCACATCCCAATTGAAAAGCCAGGGATCTACAGGATCACGAGATAGCACCTCTTCTACGGGGTCGGACAAGGATGAAAAAACAGTGAGCAAGATCCTTACCGATTTTGCAAGAAATGGTCAGAAGAAAAAGATCGTTACAGGCAGGCTCCGATCGGGACGACGGGCAGAGGTCCTGACCCTATCAAAGCGAGGACGGTATGTCAGGTTCCGTATGCCGGGAGAGAAGATCAGCGATATTGCCATTGCTCCAACAGTGCGGGCTGCTGCACATCATGCTGAGAACGGGAAGATCGTGATAAAAAAAGGAGATCTGCGTGAGAAGATCCGCCGACGAAGGGTCTCCACGCTCATAAACATCGTATTTGATACATCCGGCTCCATGGATGAGAAAAAGAAGATACAGATCACAACAACGGTGGTACTAGCACTGCTGAAGGATGCGTACCAGAGGCGGGATCGTGTATCTCTGGTGACCTACAGCGGCCGCTCTGCAGACCTGGTATTGCCATTCACCTCCTCTGTTGAGGCAGCCAAACGTTATCTTGAAAAGGTCCCTTTCGGAGGAACTACACCCATGGCTTCTGGTATCCTTATGGGTCTAAATACCCTGCTCCAGGAATTGAAAAGAGAAACATCCGCAGTCCCGATCATGATACTGGTCACCGATGGGAGCGCGAATGTTTCCCTGGATGTGGGAGGGAACATCAAACACGAGCTGATACGGGTATGCCGTCAGGTAGCCCATCATAACATCAATGTGCTGATTGTCGATATCAGTGAAAGGGGATCGGAACTTGCCAGGAGTATTGGTGAGGATTGTGGTGGACGATACTATCACCCAGTACTTTTAAATAAAGAAACACTTTATTCTGCGATCAAGGAAGAACGCGATGACGCCGCTGTAACTGCGGCCTTCACATCAACAAAATGAACGTCAATATATTATCCATATCCAAAGGTAAGATAAATATGCTTGATATCCTTGTAGAATCCCTGGAAAATGCCCCCATCGTCGATCGGGGCGAATATTCCTATTTCATCCATCCGATAACCGATGGTGTTCCGTCCCTGGATCCACGATTGATAGATGAGGTCGTTGACCACATGATCGATATTGCAGATATGAACGTGGACAAGATCCTCTCGATCGAAGCAATGGGTATTCCCCTGGCCACAGCTTTGTCGTTGAAGAGTGGGATCCCCTTTACTATCGTAAGGAAACGACAGTATGGACTGGAGGGAGAAATGAAACTGTCCCAAAGCACCGGGTATTCCAAGGGCGAACTGTATATAAACGGTATTGAGAGAGGCGATCGCCTGCTGATCGTGGACGATGTGATCAGTACCGGCGGTACGCTGGAAGTGCTCATCAAAGCCCTGCAGGATATGGGCGCTGATATCAGTGATGTGATCGTTGTGATCAGCAGGGGCAGGGGTGCCTCGAAACTAAGGGAAAATGGTGTGAATGTTACAACCCTTATCGATATCGATGTCAACTCAGATGGTGTGATCATTAAGGAGGTGGCGGGTGAGCAACAGTAAAGCATTCGACCTTAAGATCGAGTACATGATCGATGTGATCAAACGTGTTGTACCAAAAAAGGTGGGTCTGCAGTTCCCCGAAGGATTCAAGAGACGAGCAATAGGGATCGCTTCCAGAGTGGAAAGGGCTACCGATGCGGCAGTGGAGATCTCAGCGAATCCCTGTTATGGTGCCTGCGACCTGGACACCGCCCTGATCGATAACAACGACATCGTGTTCCACTTCGGCCATTCCGAACTCAATGATACTCCGTATTCCGAAAAGGTATATTTCATAGAAGCTGTTTCCTCTGTGGACGTGAAAGAAGTGGCATCAAAGGCCCTTGAGGTTCTTGGAGGTCAGCATATCGGCCTGATCACGACGGTGCAGCATGTGCACAAACTGGACGATGTGCGTCGCGTTCTCGAAGATAGCGGGAAACAATGTGTGATCGCCATAGGAGATAACAGGATGGCCTATCCGGGCCAGGTCCTTGGGTGCAACTTCTCATCAGCTCGCGCTGAGGATTGTGACGAGTACCTGTATGTAGGAAGTGGGGAGTTCCACCCTCTGGGGGTGTCGCTTGCCACCGGGCGACCAGTCTATGTCGCAGATCCTTTTGTCAATGAGGTACATCGGGTGGATCCTTCAAAGATCCTGCGCCAGCGCAGTGCCTCCATCGCAAGATCACTTGATGCATCCCTTGTCGGGATACTGGTCTCCACCAAGACCGGCCAGAACCGGATGCAACTTGCCCTGTCCCTGAAAGACATGGCGAAGCGGCATGGCAAGGAGGCACACATACTGTCCATGGATCTCATAACCCCTGAACAGCTTTTGCAGTTCAAGGTGGATGCATACGTGAATACCGCATGTCCCAGGATCGCCATAGACGAGGTGGGACGATTCCCGGCTCCGATGCTCACACCCCCTGAATTTGAGATCGTGTGTGGAGAGCGCCAGTGGGAAGAACTGGTCTTCGATGAGATCAGAGGAGAATAACGATCATGAAACAGCGCAAACTGGAGATGCTCCTTGAAGATGTTGCCGGATTCAAGGAACCTGACCCTGCGCGAGAACAGTATGCAACACCGGCAGTCCTGGCTGCGGAGATCCTGCATTTTGCCTTTATGAAAAGGGATCTGAGGAATACGGTATATGACCTGGGATGTGGGACCGGCATCCTTGCCATCGGTGCTCGCCTGCTTGGGGCAGAGAGGGTCGTGGGGTATGACTGCGACCCGGGGGCGATCAAGATCGCCAGGGGGAATGCTGAGAAATTTGGCGTTGATGTTGATTTTGTGTGTACAGATGTCGAACATATCCAGGGGCATGCCCGTACTGTAGTGATGAACCCCCCCTTTGGTGCCCAGTCGAAGGGAAATGACCGACCCTTCCTCTTAAAAGCATTGGATGTGAGCGATAAGATATATTCCATTCACAATAAGGGGAGTCATGATTTCATTGAGAGGTTCATTCGTCCCGCGACCATCACAGAATGGTACACCACGGGATTTCCAATAAAACGAACATTTAAATTCCATAAAAAGGATGTAGAACAAATTAACGTAGAAATATACAGGATAGAACATCTTATACATCGTTGAGCTTTTAATACATTATCATATAATTACATCATAAGAGGGATTTTCATTAGGATCAGAAACCGAAAGAAAACTTCGAGAAGGAAGATCGACGCACCCGAGAGCAGGAAAGGCAAACAGAAAGGAAACAAACAAGCAAAACCTGTGTCTGGAAATGCTGATGTGGAGGTCAAACCGGACAAGAAGATCGAAAAGACAACCGTGGGAGATGAGAACGTGAAAGGAGACACTCCAACATCTACTTCTACATCCATTCCAGCACCAACTCAAGCACCAACCCCTGAGGAACAGTTCGTCCTGCCAGGAGATATTGTCGGGACTACCGAGGAGTACAAGCCAGGAGACGGAACATACACTGTCAGGAGTGATATCCACTCGATCCTGACCGGCAACGCTGTTGTTGACCAGAAAAGACGTACGATCTCGGTCAGACCTGAGACCGGTGTTCCTCCTGTTGTTAGCAAGGGGGACATCGTGATCGGGAATGTGATCAATGTCCGTGAATCCATTGCCCTGGTAGAGATCAACACGATCAAGGGGTATGGGGAACGGGCGATCCTGAACCCGGGGATCGCTGCAATACATATCTCCAACGTGATGGATGACTATGTGAAGGACCTGTCCCAGCAATTCGCCCCGCAGGATGTCGTGAAGGCGAAGGTCATTGATATGAGCAATATGCGTCTCACTACCGCAGGGAAGGAATTGGGTGTCATGACCGCAGATTGTCCAAGGTGTGGAGTCAGTATGGTTGTCGAGAAGGACAAACTGAAGTGTCCTGAATGTGGACGCACCGAGAACCGTAAGATATCATCAGACTATGGTACTGGAATAATTTGAGGACATATCAACATAATATATCAGGAGATGCACATGGAACTAAAGATCATAAGTAAGGAAGATGACGAGATACAACTCGAGATCAAGGGAGAAAGCCATACTCTGCTCAACATGCTGAAATCGGTCCTGCTGGACGATGAACGTGTGGAGATCGCAACGTATGATATGAAACACGTTACCATCAGTGATCCTGTGATCCTTGTCAAGACCGATGGCACAGACCCCATCACTGTGGTAAAGGATGCGGCTTCAAAACTGATCGCTCAGTGTGATGAATTCCTCACGGTCTTCGACAGTTCACTGAAATGAAAAACTGTCAGAAATCGTTCGATGTGCCTGCATGACACTCGATGACTCAGCATTACAGAAATTTGGATTTGTTCCGCGTCCGGCAAAGGACCGGATCAATATCGATCCCCTGCAGACCGGTGGCAAGCTGACCGATGAGGCCAGACGTGCACTTGTTGAATGGGGAGACGGTTATTCGGTATGCGATACCTGCGGCGGAGTTCTTGACCTGATCAAGAAACCGCCCATCCATGCCCTCGTGCATGATGCCCTACCTGAATTCCTGGGCGTAGACCAGATGCGGATCACACACGGAGCGCGGGAATCCAAGTTCGCAGTAATGCATTCCATGGCCAGCGAGGGCGATTACGTGGTCCTTGACGGGCTGGCACATTACTCTTCAACGGTAGCCGCACAGCGCGCCCGCCTGAACATCCTGGAGGTGCCGCATTCAGGGCGACCGGATTACTTTATCGATCCGGAGGGCTATGGTACTGCCATCGAGGAGGTCATCAGCCAGACCGGCAAGAAGCCCGCCCTGGCGCTGCTGACGTATCCGGACGGCAGCTACGGCAACCTTCCGGACGCAAAAAAGGTCGCATCCGTGTGCCATGAGTACGATGTACCCCTGCTGCTCAACTGTGCCTATTCAGTTGGCAGAATGCCAGTGAATGCAAAGGCCATCGGTGCTGATTTCATCGCAGGTAGCGGTCACAAGTCCATGGCATCCTCCGGCCCTATCGGAGTGCTGGGTATCAATGATGACCACGGCGACTATTCGGACATCGTATTCAGGAAGTCCCCCACGAACCCGAACAAGGAGATCGAAATGCTGGGATGTACGGCCCGTGGGGCCACTGTCATGACAATGATGGCATCCTTCCCGAAAGTCGTGGAACGCACACGCCACTGGGACCAGGAAGTTGCCGATGCCCGCTGGTTCTCACAGCAACTGGAGGACCTGGGCCTGACCCTGATGGGCGAGCGTCCCCACAACCATGACCTGATGTTCTTCGAGGCCCCGGTGTTATACGAGATCTCCAAGACGATAAAGAAAGGACGGTATTTCCTGTACAAGGAACTGAAGGCACGGAATATCCACGGCATCAAGGCCGGCCTCACCAAGTTCTTCAAACTGAGCACCTTTGGCGTCGGGCGGGAGGACCTCTCCTACGTTGTGGACTCCTTTGACGAGATCATCCAGAAGTACCAGTGATTCCAGCGGGGTCACTGGCCCGATACCAAAAAGACTATAATCATACAGATACAATTATAATGATGACGTTGCGCGGCTGTGGTTTAGCGGTATGACCTGAGCTTCCCAAGCTTAGAACCCGGGTTCGATTCCCGGCAGCCGCATGTCTTTCTGATAGTGATTTTTGTAAGGAATTGAGCTGTTGTTCTATTGATTCAACTCTTGTTTCTATGTCGGAATTACTACTTTTTTGTATAACTTTTATGTCAACATCGAAATCATCATCCAAGGAAATCACAAACAATGGCTTTCCATTGTGCTCTGTTTCAAAAATGTAGGCGGTATCTCATACAATGTGCGCAGAGAATTACGGCAGGTGAACACGTGAGTAAGTTACAGTTGTATTAAGGCTTCTGCAACTTTCTTACGTTTATGATTTCAGGACAATTCATTCCACCCAACATTTCAACAATAGCTTGAACATAAGGTTCTTGCCTTGTTAAACTTGGAGATACCGTTGGGTCTTGTCGCTGCTCTTTCCGACCAAGTTTTGCATGCCCTGTAGAAATAAAATGCAAGAAATCCTCATTTGGCAAGTTCCATGTTACGTTTATTTGAAGATGTACAATATCCCAATTATTCTTATTTGGAAGAATTGAAGCATTAGTTCCAGATAGCGATAAAGGATTTCCATTATTAGATTGCGAAAGGTCTACCACTAATCCCCACAATTTATCACAGGCAATCGATGATCTCGGACAGATCCTACAATATTTATTTGATTTTGTAGATCCATCTCCAATATAATATTGACAAAATTTTGTATCCATTCTA
>JAYEHR010000044.1:0-4045 GCA_034659615.1 Methanobacteriota archaeon
TTTTAAATAGATGGAACATGGACACTATTGATATTTTCAATGAGGTAAAGAGTGATGTACAGGGAATCTACCGCTCCCGGCTCCAGACCCAGGTACTCCTGTCCCTGCAGAATGGCAAAGAATCCCTTGTAGAGTTGCGGGATGTAACCGGTAGTTCGTCCCAGGCACTGATCCCCAAGATCCGGATATTGGAAACAAAGGCACTGGTCATACCTGCGGACCATGGGTATTGCCTGACTCCAATGGGAAAGGTGATTGCTAATAAGATCTCTGATTCGGTGGTTACCATGGGTGTGCTCGACAAGTTCAAGTCATTCTGGGAAGAGCATTATTTGGAGGGGATCCCATCCTCTCTGCGAAACGGGATTGGTTGCCTGTACAATTCCGAGATCATCAGTGATACATCGGTAGAGATCTTCAATGTCTACAACAATTACCTGAAAATGCTAAGTGAGGCGGATCAGATACATGGTGTCACCTCTATCATGGGTGGAGGGCATGCCGAGATGCTGGTACAACGGGTGTCGAAAGGGGTTCCAGTGGAATTGGTGATAACCCCAGAGGTTGCCAGAGAACTTCAGAAGCCACCATATAGTGATCAGATCGATACACTCAATGGATTTTCGAACTTTAAGATAATGGTATGTGATGTTGATCTCATGGCGGGGTTCACTGTTACCAACAAGTGCATTTCCCTCGGTTTGTATCGTAGCGACGGTGTGACGTATGACACCACAACAGACCTTTTCAGTTACGACGAAATGGCTATTGGGTGGGGAGAACGACTATTCGACCACTATCGCAGCAGGTCAAGGGTACTGCAACTTTGATCTGTCCATAGGAGCTTGTTGTACAGTACTTTTCAGTATGAGTATACGCCGGACCCTTTTTCATGAAGGTTGGCATCGTTATTCAGTGATCTATTGAGCAGTGTCGATAGTATCGAATTCAGTTTTTCTATATCTACAGGTTTGGTAATGTACTCATCAGCTCCTGAGTCAATTCCTTTCTTCCTGTCAGAACTGTTGGAAAGGGCGGAATGCATGATTATCGGAATGGACATGGTTTCCATATCACTTTTAAGTATTTTACAGACCTCATAGCCGGTTATATCCGGCATCATTATATCGAGGATGATGAGGTCTGGTTGCTCAGATCTTACCTTGTTGAGTGCTTCACGCCCGCAGTAGGCAGATATGGTGTTGTAGTTATTTGACAGGAATATTTGAAGTAGTTCTACAGTATCTGGTTCATCGTCCACAATAAGCACTTTTGAACTCGTTTTATGTCCCATACACTCACATCCTTAAAGATAAGTTAATGTTGTCATACTGAATATATTATAGTTTATCTAATATACATTTATTATCGTGGGAAATATTAATCGTTCAGATTAACATTAATTGTCGGAATTAATGTGTATATCATGTTATCCACATTGATGTATTATGAGTGGGTATACAGAATTCAATCGGACCGTTAAATTTGAAATAGTACAGATTGTCGACCTTCTTATTTACACCTCGATATATCTCTCCCTCGCCGGTGTGGCAATGGGATACATATCCTGTATGTTACATGGGATTCCCTTCAACTGGCAGGTATTTGCTGTGATGTTCCTTGTGACGTACTCCGTGTATAACATTGATAGGAAAGCAGATGAGGAAGAAGATTCGATAAACCATTCACAACGCTATGCTTTTACGAAACGATATGAAAAGTTCCTCTTTTCATCTTCAGTGGTTGCTTATGTAATAGCATTGGGCATTTCAGCTTCTTTTGGATTAGGGGCTGTGCTGGTTGCCTCGATTCCCCTGGTCTCTGGTTTGATGTATAGTTTCACCTGGCTTCCCAAAAGTTTCAAATATCGCAGGCTAAAAGAGGTCCCATCAGGAAAGAACCTTGTAATCGCATTGGCATGGGCATTGACTCCGTCCCTTCTTCCTGTCCAGTTCTATGGCAGTCATGTAGATATGCTGTCGCTTGTTACGATATTATATTTCTTCACACTGGTGTTTATCAACAGTGCTGTATTTGATATGCGGGACATCGAAGGTGATAGCATCTCAGGGGTAATCACGATACCGGTACTTCTGGGTGCACAGAGAACAAAGTACCTGCTATGGTTCATGAATATGCTTGCTGGTGTGGTTGTTCTGAAGATATCATTTGTGCATATACCACTTTCAGGAGTATGTATATTAGCTGCAGGTTTTATCTATGCTCATTGCTATATTTATCTTTTTGATCGGGATAAATGGACAAATACTCTCTGTGATGTCATGGCAGATGGACAGTTCATAATGCTGGGGCTCGGGTTATGTATTCTCACCACGATCTTTGAAAGCTTCGGTATGTGAGAGTTTCAAATACTGAGGGGCAGGGTAAAGGTAAACGTACTTCCTTCCCCTACCTTGCTTTCCACCCATACCTCCCCACCGTGCAGTTCAACGAACTGCTTGACCAATGCAAGCCCCAAACCGGTTCCCTGGTATTGGCGGGATTGGGACGAATCCAGTTGCTTGAAGGGTTGGAACAGTTTGTCCAGATCTTCCTTTGCAATACCAATACCGGTGTCTGCGACCAATATCTGTACCATATCCCTCCGTTGAGTCGCCGTGATCGTAACAGACCCTCCTTCAGGAGTGAACTTTATGGTGTTCTTCATCATGTTATATAACTCTCCTTGAACTTGATCCGGTCTGTGATAATATCCCCAATATATTGATCAATGTTCGTGTTGACCTGGATATTCTTTTTGGTTGCCAGTTGTTTTGTAAGGCTTACCATCTCTTCAATGATCGCGGCATCGTTGGTAGTCTGGAGTAGTGCATACATGAGAGTATTTCATTCAGTTTTATGGTTATCATTGCGTCATTGTTTATATGATAACTAAATTATTTAACCATTAGGATCAACGACGAACCATCTTTACGATCAGCTATTCCAGATACAAACGAAGGATAGTGATAATCCGGTTGCATTTTCAGATAATGGTAGCTAACAGCATTTTTATATGATCTGACTATATACATCCACGATGTCAATTAAATCTGCTACAACAATTGATATATTCCATTGCGTAATAATTTGAGTATGATCTGATCCATTTATGGGTATGGACCTATGCAGCGGTAAAAGAGGATATTATTCATCCGGGTAAGGTGAGGTCGATGAGAACACCATTGTTGGACATTGTATTTCGTTCAGAAAAAAGAAAGAACCTCCTTCTTTATTTGCTCGAGGGTCCTAAGAACATCGGTGATATCAAGGATGCTCTTGATGTAACTTCTGTGGGGATGCTTCCACAGATAAAAATACTGAAAGAGATTGGTCTGATAATTCATGAGGATGATGTCTACCGGCTATCACCGATGGGAATGGTCGTTTCAGGACAGATCCAGGCTCCCATGAAGACCTTTAATGTACTTGAGTCCAACTATGATTACTGGTTGAAGCGCGATCTTTCGGGGATACCTTCAGATATTTTGGATAGGTTGGGAGAGATCGGAAAATATCATCTGATCGAACCAGACATCAATCACATCTTTGATCCGCCTGTAGAACTAAAGAGAGGTCTGCCAACGGCCCAAGTGGTCCGGACATTATCTTCTTACTTCCATCCCGAATATCCGTCTATCTTCCTGGGTCTTGCAAAGAAAGGTGTCGATATAGTTATGGTGATAACAGAATCGATCTTTGAAAGATTGAAGGACGAATTCCGTCCTACGCTGGATGAATTTATGAGGTTTGAAAATACCGAACTATTTGTATGCAAGGATGGTATCGACCTTGCGGCAGTTGTATCAACTGACAGGTTTATGATGTTTTCTCTGTTCAATAAGGACGGCAACTATGATCACTATAGCGTGATCAGTTATGATATGAACTCGTTAAACTGGGGTGTGGATCTGTTCGAGCACTATAAAAAAAGATCCCGACGGGTGACCACTGTATAATTCATCTGTGAGATGTAAGAGTGGCATAAAAGTGGGAACTTTTTTGGTTGTCTTCAAACCTCATACGTGTTAAAAATGGCAATACG
>JAYEHR010000045.1:0-4037 GCA_034659615.1 Methanobacteriota archaeon
TCATCAAAATAAATGTCGAGCGGGCCCGCCGCGATTCGAACACGAGTCAATGGGTTTCTTCGAAACTTTGGAGAGTTACATCGAAGCCCATTAGGATATCCTGGCTACCCTACGAGCCCTCCTTACCGGCTTTAACATTGCCATTGGTAGTATTAAAGGTTTCTATCTAAGGACAGCCGCAGGCTTACTGTATGTGGGTTGAATAATGTAACAGGAACGCGATAATAATGAGAAAGAGTCCAAATACCTTCGTAAAATATCGTTCTGACATCGTCCGCAGGTAATCTATCTCGATATACATGATATGTGATCCCAGCTGGCTGCCGATCAGGGCTGCTATGGCCATGTAGACCATACTCATCATGTCCAGATGGGTGCTGCTCAGGTGTGCCAGCAGCCCGGATGTGGATGTGAACACAATGATCAGGGCAGACGTTGCCGGGGCACGTTTGATGCCATATCCAATTGCTATCAGAAGCGGTACGATGAACGTGCCGCCACCCAGGCCCAAAAGTCCGGCAGCGACCCCGATGACCGAACCAGCGCCTATGCCCAGAAGTATCCGTCCTTTGGGATCAATATCAATCTCTCGGTCGCATGTGCCATCGTTCTTTGAGCGGATCATCAAAAAGCCTGCGATCACAAGGACTATGCTGAACATTCCAAGGATCACGTTATCCGGAGTGAACTTCGTGAGATACGCGCCTATTGGTGCCCCTGCTACAGATGCAATTATGAAAGGAAGCGCAGTGTGAAGATCGACCATCCCTTTTCGGATGTAGGTAACAGATGCTGAACCAGCGGTCACGATATTCAACATCAGTGCGGCAGGGATCGCTATCGTTAGGTCCATACCAATCCAGTAGAAAAGAGGAACATATACAATAGCCCCTCCGAGTCCCATGACTGCAAACAATATGGATGAGAAAAAGACGATGCTACCAAGCACGATCGGGTCTATGAATAACATTTTTTGATCCAATTTCGTCAAATGATCTGATTATGGTGCATTATGTACCTTTTCTTGAAAACACCGATATTCTCCATGCTGCCAACAACCGCAATTATGTCATCTTCTTTTATGATAATCTGGTCGATGTCCCCTGTCATGATCCCTCCCTCTCTTTCAATACCGATGACCTTACAGTTCATGGAACTAACAAAACCCATTTGTTTCACGGTGCTTCCTATCATATCATGCCCAGCCGGTACGTGATATTTTTCGATCTCGATCCCTTCATAGAGAACTATATCGTCTCTCATGCAATCACGATCCTCACGATCGCAAATTGATATGATCTTTGCAAGCATCTCACCGGCAACAATGGAAAGAGATGCAACATAGTCCGCCCCTGCCTTATATATCTTATCGATAGAGTCTACAGAATTAGCACGTGCAAAGATAGTTGATTTGGGATTCAGGCTGCGTGCAATAAGGGTTGAAAAGATGGTATCACTGTCATTGTTCAGACTAATGATCACAGCATCCACATCCTCGATACCTGCCTCCATGAGAACCTCTTCATGAGTACTGTTCCCGATCACAACATTGAAGTTACTTCTATTGAATATATCAAAACTGGCTCGGGTAAGTATTTCCTCATTTTGATCCACTACTGTAAAATAGGCATCACTCTCCTTCAGCACTTCAACAATACGCTTTCCCACATCACCATATCCAAGTACGATCAAATGTCCCGTAGCCATTATATCAACACTCCTCCGGGTATATCCACGATCATCAATGGATCAGCTCTTTCAGTTTGGAAAGCTGTTCTACCGTACCGGTCGCAAGAAGCACCGAATTCCCCTTGAGCAGTTTTTCCGGACCCATGTCGAATGTTAGACTGCCTCCTTTACGTATGCCGACAACATTCGCACCCGTCTTTTCCTTTATCCCCGCATTTTTTAGAGTTCCACCGACCAACGCGCTTTTTGGATATATGGGAAACTCCACAATACTGACACCCTCAAAGAATTCTGTTGCTCCGGCCAGGGCACCCATATATGGATCCATCGCTTTTCTGCCAACAACCCTGCCAAGTACCAGTTTTGGTGACACTACACGGCTTGCACCTGCATACTTCAGATATTTTATGTTGGCTGCATCCTCTGCGATCGCAACGATCTGCACATCACAAATGTTGCGAGCAGTCAGCACGATATTTGCATTCTCTTCATCCGATCGATTTGCAATAACAAAACGTGCAGATGTGATATTAGCACTCTTGAGGATATTCTCTCCGCTCGCGGTGCCGTACACACATGGCAGTTGCTTTTGCATCAGGTTGCGAACCAGTTCCTCATCATCTTCAATGATCAAAAAAGCCACTTCCTGTTCGTTCAATTCATCGACCAAGGTCTCAACCAGCCGATTATAACCACAGATAATAATGTGGTCAGAAGTCCCGACCGGGGCTCTGGTAGGAAGGGGAATTATCATAGTCTTCTGAAACCAGGGTGTGATCACGAATGTGATCAGTATTCCAAATACGATCAGTATGCCGGAGATCTGAACGAACATAGCAAATATCTTTCCCGGCCGAGACATAAGCACGATGTCCCCATAACCCACAGTGGTGGAAGTAGAAACAACCCAGTATAGGGCATCGATGAGATTCACGTGTTGGGTCTGTCCCTCATATTGGGCCAGATACATGAAAATAAGCACGTCAAGTCCGATGACGCCTAACGCTATGACAATATACTTGATTATAGATGACCTGTACCATGGGTTCGATGTATTCATGAGACCAACTCGTTATCGGATCGTGCATATATTGCCTATTGTATGATAAGAATATCGGATGTTAGAACCCATGGACGATATATGGACCAAAGATCATGAATACAAACGACATCAGGATCAAGATGGTCAACATCCCCGCGATAGAATTGGCGAGTTTGTCGGCTCTTGTCTCGCTGCTCAGGATCCGTTTGCAGAACGACTGCAGGTAGTCCTTGAATACATGTCCCCCATCCAGCGGCACGGCAGGGAGGCAATTGAAAAGCCCTACATAGAAATTCAACCAGCCGATCCATAACAGTGCATTTGCAATCCAGAAGACACCTATGCCCAGTGGCTCACCCCATCCCACAGCGTGGTAGAACTGTGCGAGGTTGCCGCTAAAGCCAGGGAACCCTTCTCCGGCAAAACCAACTATGGGAAGCCCGAAGAGTATGAGCCAGCCACCGATGCCTGTCAACATGGACGGGATCTTCTTTAACATCTCCAGATAATCCCTTGCGGGATATTCTCCTACAGAGATCCCCAAAGGCACACTCTTTAGGCCTTCTGTGCCGTAATATATTCCCAGAAAGCCCTTTTCTGCGGTTGCATCCGGATGCTGTGCCAGATCTACATCAAGTACGGTGGTGTTATTCGTCACAGATGACATTTCGGCCTGTTGCAGAACTGTGATATGGATCGTCTGATCGGGTTGTGTAGCGTTCATAAAGAATATGAAATCTTTGGACGAACGCATTGCAGTATCATCGATCTGCAGTATCAGCATCCCACTTTCAAGCCCTGCATCCTCCGCGGGGGAATCCGTGACCACGGCATTAACATAAACACCTTCGAGATCATCATTAGTATCCTCTCCAACCTCGACATCATATACCGATACGACCCTATCGGTCGAAGCATGTATCTGTACAATGGAACCAGCTTCGATATCTTTCATGTAAAGTATAATGTCGTTCGCATTCTGAATGGAAGTATCATCGATACCTGTGATCACCATACCGTCCCTGATACCCACATCATATGCAGAAGAACCATTAGTTACATTGATAACCATCGCATCACTCAGGGGTGCGATCGCTCCCAGCACTGGTCCAAAGAAAAGCAGGAATGCAACAAATGCTACTGCGAAGTTGGACATAACCCCCGCCGCCAGTATCCTCGCACGCTGTTCCCGGGATGCGACCTTGGTTGGCTTTTTATCTTTTGTTTCTGATGTCGCTTTGTTGAACTCATCGAGATTATCAATATTGATATTTACCAGATCCGTCTCTTTCGAGACACCAAAGAG
>JAYEHR010000046.1:0-49395 GCA_034659615.1 Methanobacteriota archaeon
CATCGCTACGATCTTATCCTCAACTTCCTTTAGCTTGGGATCGCTGATCTTGCCGAATTTATAATCAACGATATCGATTGTTGCCGTAAAGAGTCGATTTGGACGGATCAGGCTATCGTGCTTCAGATTACCCTCTATAAGATCTGCTGATCCAAGAGAAATATCATAACCATCCCTTCGATGAGTGGATGTGATCGGACAAAGGATAACGTCATCGCCTTTCAGATCCACAACTACCAAGGCCGGTCTCTTTTTGGCTGCCGTCAGGTCAGAAAATGGAAATGGCAGTACCACGATTGATCCTTTGTCTATATTCCCCAATTCAATGACCTCATATCACTTATTCAAAGATAGCTCCATGCTTCATCTTCTTCAGGAGTGTCCCAGACCTTTGCAAGGGATTTTTCTGACGCTATTGCGGTAGCCATTTTTTCTTCAATGTCACTAAGAGGTCTGATTTCAATTTGATCATCTTTGGCAATAATTGCAACACGATGTCCTACAGTAAAAGCTCCCTTGCGCATGGAGGAAGGAATAACGATCTGCCCCTTGCTACTGATCGTTGCAGTTCTTATGTCCACAATGGTCATATCTCTACCTCATTCTACTCATTTATCTATCAAAATGTCTTACATGTAAGATTAGTAGTTCATTGGTTTGATTGCAAATAAAGGTTATGGGATATGGTTGGGAGTTGTTTTTCAGACACGGATCCATCATACCTGGATCAGTTCCACATCGATATTTCCCGCATCCCGTTTCTCAATATCGATGAGGGCAGCATAGCCCTGTGCGACCATGCCCGGGTTCACGACCACGGTGCCGTTCTGACGTACCACTCCACGGGCTTCATGGATGTGTCCGCAGACGATCAGATCCACCCGACCCAGGAAATTTGCGATGGCAGGGGAGCCCACGTTGCCGGCAGGCACTGTGTCCACGGTGCCTCTGGGCGGTGCGTGGGTCAGGAGTACGAGCTGGTGGTGGGGCGTGCGCCCAGCTTCCGCGAGCAGAGGCTCCAGCAGGTGTTCGATCTCTTCTTCCGAAAGCTCAAAGGGCGTGTTGAAGGGTGTAGGGTTGGAGCCGCCCAGCCCTATGAATGTGATATTGCGATCACCATCGCCGATGGTCCGGGAGGCATTGTGGAGATTGACCGCGCGGGTCTCATCCAGTATGTCCATGATGGATGTGGGATCGCAGTTGCCGGGGACGGCCAGTGTGGGCTGCTCGAACATGTCGAGCAGTTCCCGGGCTTTCCCGGCAGGCCCGAAATTGGTGATGTCCCCGGCGATCAGTACCAGATCCACAGCTCCTGCTCTCTGCTGTATGGCAGCGATCTTTGAGTAATCGCCGTGGGGATCGGAGATGGCGAGGATGCGCATGGTTGGATCTGTTCCCCGCGGTCCGCTCAGAAACGTCTGTCTCCGCCCAGGAGGCCGCCCAATGCTCCTTCTCCTATGCCTGCAATGCCACCGCGCTCGCCTCGATTTTGTGAGGACGATCCGGTGGCGGCTCCGATCCTGTCGGCCAGGCGTGAGAAGGGCAGGCTCTGCAGGTACACGGTGCCCGGGCCGCTGACCGTGGCCAGGACCATGCCCTCACCTCCGAACAGGGCATTCTTGAACCCGCCAACGAACTGGATATCATAGTTCACGCTGTCCGAGAAGGCAACGAGACAGCCCGTATCCACTCTCAGCGTCTCGCCGGCTGCGAGTTCTTTCTTGATGATGGTACCGCCGGCATGTACAAAGGCCATGCCCTCTCCTTCCAGGCGCTGCAGGATGAAACCCTCTCCACCGAACAGGCCGGCACCGATCTTCTTGGAGAAGGCCACTTCAATGTTCACCCCGTCAGCCGAGCACAGGTATGCGTCCTTCTGGCAGAGGAAACGTCCTCCCAGCTCAGCCAGGTCCAGGGCTATGACCTTTCCGGGGAATGGGGCCCCAAAGGCCACGTGTCCCTTGCCGGAACCCTTGTGGGTGAAGGATGTGATGAAGAAACTCTCGCCGGTCACCATCCGTTTGAAGCCTTTGAGAAGCCCTCCGCCGGTGGAGGTCTGCATCTCGATACCGGGGTCCATATACATCATGGCGCCTGCCTCCGCACGCACGGTCTCGTTCGGGTCCAGTTCGATCTCCACGATCTGCATGTCACTTCCAATGATCTCATAGTCGATTACATCTGTCATTCATATCTCTCCTGTCAGGATTAAAATGTACCATCATATAGATGGTCCAGTACCTTTATAAAATTACTGTGAGGTGCGGTCTTCAACGGCAGTAGCACACCATTGGGCATGTTCTTGCTGGTCAAATTTAAATATGACAAGATGGTTTATCGGAACGGATAATTTGGAACAATTAACAGTAAGAAATAGAGGTTAAAGAGATTAAATATGCGACATTTCCTGATCATAGCCCATAAAGCACTGACAACCGGTGATTTTTCGCTCAACGATATGCCTGGCTCAGCAGGCCGGATGGACATTCTCTGCAGATGTGTCAATACGTCACTGTTCCTTTCCCATGACATGCGCAGGGATGTGCAGGTACACCTGGTGCTGCTGGGTGACCCGGATCCTGGAAAGATCGTACGTTTCGATGGTGAGACCCTCAGGTACCTGAGCCCGGACGAGAGAAGCAGCGGCTCACTGATCAAAAAAGCCCTCCAGAAGACAGCAGGGGACATGGAAGTACGATCCACACCCGGTGTCTTTATCAGGCGTGGGGGGCTTGATACACTGCTATCCGAGTTCAAGGAGCAGGGTATTACCCTCATCTATCTGCGAGAGGATGGGGATGACATCCGTACCATTAAAGAACCACTGGACAACGCTGTATTTATACTTGGAGACCATGTTGGTGTCACTGATGAGGAAGAGGATCTCATAATGGCCGCAGGCGCAAAGCTTCTGTCCGTTGGTCCCCTGTCCCTCCATTCGGACCACTGTATCACGATCCTGCACAACGAGATCGACAGGTTCACTCATACATAAATATCCATCATCAACCATCATCAAACAGATATAATCAAGTGATCACATGAACATACTCGAAACCGCAGAACGCATTGTTCAGGAAGGTCCCATATGCGACCATTGTATGGGCCGTCAGTTCGCAAAACTGTCCACCGGTCTTGCCAATGACCAGAGGGGACGGTCAGTGAAGCTCTTCCTGGCTATGGATGCCGATCGCCGGTCCAAGGAGGACAATGATGCCGGTCTCCTCAAAGAGCTGGCGCCGAGCAGCCAGTATGCCCGTAATGTCCTGAAGATGAAGGGCGATGATGAGAAGTGCTGGGTGTGCCTGGGTCTGTTCGATCAACTCGATGAATGGGCCGACCGCGCAGTGGCTGCCATTGGGGATCTCGAGTATTCCACCTTTCTGGTGGGTACCCTGGTCAGCGGCTTGCTTGCCGAGAACGAGGAGATCCTGTGGGCCGAGTCCGGCACGGTACACGCCGAGCAGTTGAAATCGGAGCTGAATCGCGAAGTTGGAAAACGGATAGCTGCAAAGACAGGCAAGGATGTGGACCTTGAACAGCCGGATATCGTCGTGACGCTGGACCTTACGGATGTGAATGTCACACTCCAGATACGGTCGGTCTATCTCTTCGGACGATACCGCAAACTGGTACGTGGCATACCCCAGACGCGCTGGCCCTGCCGCAACTGCCGGGGAAGAGGTTGTGAGAAGTGCAATTTCACCGGCAAGCAGTATCCTGAATCTGTGGACGAACTGATCCGTGAACCCGTGATCCGTGCCGCCGCTTGCGAGGACACGAAGTTCCATGGTGCAGGCCGTGAGGACATCGATGCAAAGATGCTGGGGACCGGCCGCCCGTTCGTGGTGGAAGCCGTAGCTCCCGCACATCGTAGTTTCGATGTCGCTGAAGTAGAACGCCAGATCAACGAAGGAGCTGCCGGCAAGGTAGAAGTAGAGGGTTTGAGCTTTGTATCAAAGGATGTTATCGAAACCATCAAGACCTCAAAGGCGGATAAAGTTTATAACCTTAAAGTTACATTCAGTGACCCTGTTCCAGAAGAAATACTTACATCTGCCATTGGACAGCTGGTAGGTGCGCAGATAAACCAGAGAACACCGCAGCGGGTATCGCACAGAAGGGCCGATCTCGTCCGCAAGCGGCATGTTCATGGAATAGAGCTCACCGACCTGCACGATGACCATGCAATGATCACAGTGCATTGTGAAGGCGGATTATATGTCAAAGAACTTGTCTCCGGGGATGAAGGACGCACAGTGCCAAGTCTCACGGGCCTGATCAATACTCAGGCGACAGTTCTTGAGCTTGATGTAGTAGATGTGAAATTATGATCATATCGATCTGATGGACAAAAAAATTAAATAAAGATCATTAACGTATCCCTATTATATTAATGGAGGAAAAATTATGCCAACATCTCATGGTGAACGATCCGGTACACGGTACAAATTAAAGAATAGAGTAAGGGAAAGGGGACTTTCCCCGGTAAGCAAGGCGATCCAGAACTTCGATGAAGGACAGATGGTCCATATCGACCTTGATCCTAGCGTACAGAAAGGCATGCCAAACCCAAAATTTCAGGGTAAGACCGGAAAGGTACTGGGAGTACGTGGAAGGGCCTATATACTGCAAGTAAGGGATGGCAATTCCAAGAAAGAGGTCATCTCTTTACCACAGCATCTCAAACCGCAAAAATACTAAAACATCAACACTGGACATGGATGCGGGGCATGTAGCCCACAGGCTCAGGTTTGGCTGTGCATAGACCCCATCGATAGTTATATCTATCGGGTAGGCATTGTGGATATATATATTCATCTGTGACAATGCGATAGCGCATCCATAAATATGACATACCAAATCACAATTCAAGAAGAGTGTATCCAATGATAGTCAAAGAAGTTCTGAATGAAGAGTTACTGACAATATCCGAAGTAAAGGATGTGCTTCACGGGATTATGGATGAGCGCATCGAACGCGACGAAGAGCTTGGATATGAGCTCCGCAAGGCGATCAATCATGTGGATATGTTCTCAAAGACCAGTGCAGCGAAGTCCAGGGAACTTGTGAATAAACTACTTGAATTAGAGAAAATGAAACCCGAGATCGCATTGAGGATCGCTGATATCATGCCAATGTCAAGGGATGAGCTCAGATCTCTGTATGCAAAGGAAAGATACACCTTGTCAGACGAAGAACTGGATGGAATGTTGGATCTGGTCCTTGAGGCAACGGAATAACATTTAAGGGATGTTTCAACAATTTGATCATCCTGTAGATTACAATTATGAATAATATATGTTCAAGTTAATCCGGCTGTAGAGGCGATTTTCTTGTTGAAGAGTTGGCTCTAGGGGAGTGTCAAGTACTGTGTGTTGAATTACCTAGATTGAATTACATAGGTTGAATTACCTAGATTGAATTACCTAGATTGAATTACCTAGATTGAATTACCTAGATTGAATTACCTAGATTGAATTACCTAGATTGAATTACATAGGTTGAATTACTGGAGGTTTACTTATGATGGCAAATGATAAACGATCTGAGAAAGAGGAATACGCATGGGTTATCGATTATTTACCATATGGCAATCCAACAGATAATCGTCCTGGCTACCAGAAAAAACCTCTTGTCCAGGCAGTGGGAGATAAATATTTCGTACTGATGGAGCTTGTCCCCAAGCCTAATGCAAATCCCCAGATTCATTCCCGCGTATATATCGGGGACGGTGATCGGGATGAGATCGATCATGTGAAGCACCGGATAAACTACAATGATCTCAGCCACGGTGCACAGCTTGAACTGCCCTTTGTGATCGAAGAATGTGTTAAACACCAGGAAGAGTCTTTCGTCAAATTCTTCAATGATGCACACCCTATCACATCACGCCAACATATGTTAGAGCTTCTTCCCGGGATCGGCAAGAAGCTGATGTGGGCGATCATCGAGGAGAAGAAGAAAGGGGATTTCAAGAACTTCCAGGACCTGCATGATCGTGTGGGAGGAGTACACACTCCGGAAAAGGTATTAGCAAACCGTATATTGGAAGAACTTAAGGACGACAGGATCAAATATCGCTTGTTCACCACTACCATGCGTCGCCCGAAGCGCGACTAATTGAAGGTGTAGATAGTTTGGTACGATCCCTTCTTAAGAAGTATGGTATCCAGGGCGGGTGCCATGACCAACATTTTTTGATCGATGAGGAACTGCTTGATCGCATAGTGGACGTTGGCGATCTGTGTCTGCAGGATACTGTTCTTGAGATCGGGGGCGGTATCGGTAATCTTACTGAAAGGATTGCTGCACGCGCAGGGTCGGTTGTTGTCATAGAAATCGATACACGTCTTGCCGATGTCCTCCATGATCGTTTTGATGATGTTGCTAACGTGGAGATCATACACGCAGATGTACTGGACATCGACCTGCCGGACTTTAACAAAGTGGTCGCCAATCTGCCATACTCGATATCCTCTCCGATCACGTTCAAACTCTTCAAAAAAGGGTTTGACCTCGGGATATTGATGTACCAGTATGAGTTCGCCGCCCGGATGATCGCGCTACCCGGCTCCAGTGAATACAGCCGCCTGTCCGTCAATACGCAGTACTTCGCAGACGTATCCCTACTAATGAAGGTCCCTCCATCCGCATTCTCCCCCCAACCGCAGGTCTGGTCTGCTGTGGTGGAGGTCCACCCCCGGCCAGCTCCGTATGAGGTGGCGGACGAGGACTTCTTCCTGACATTCATCACTGCAGTATTCAACCAGCGCCGCAAGAAACTGAAGAATGCCATTATTCGATCGAACCATCTGTTAAAAGTTGCAAACATAAAACAAATTACATCCCTCCTGCCCGCAGATCTGCTCGCTCGACGGGCCGAAGAACTGCAACCCCACGAACTGGCAGATCTCGCAAATCATATCCTGGCATTGAAAGATCGTATGTAGGTGCGGCAATGGTCCACATAGAGTATCGCAATGTCCGGATAAACCTTGCAGATGATGTCTATGAGCCTGCCGAGGATTCCTTTTTACTTGCCGACGCAGCGGTTGAGAACGTCAGGAATGGCATGCATGTCCTGGAAGTGGGCGTTGGTACGGGGTTTGTTTGTGCGGTCCTGAATGCGAACAGGGATGTCCATCTGTTAGCTACCGAGATCAATCCCCATGCAGCGACATGCGCACGTTCAAATGGCATCGATGTGATACGCACCGACATGTTCGCTGGGATTAGAACATCTCATCATTTTGATATGATAATCTTCAATCCTCCATACCTCCCGACAACCGATGACGAAAAAGTACCGGGCTGGCTCAATTACGCATTTGATGGGGGAACGGATGGTCGTGCAGGAGTGGTTCGTTTTCTGGATGAAGTAATTGATCATCTCTGTCCGACAGGAACAATATTGTTGCTGGTTTCATCCCTTACAGGGATCGAAGCCGTACGTTGCCTCATGGTATCCTCGGGGTTCATAGTGGATGAGGTGGGCAGGAGCAAGTGTTTCTTTGAAGAGTTGGTCGTACTGCGTGGTGTACTGGTTGATTAATTGATCCGGGTTCCTCTGTAGTATATAATTTGTAAAATTATGCCAGTCTGATTCGGTTTGACTTCTTTGTCGTAGTCCAAGGTCTCCAAATAGGTCTACCGCAGGACGAATTTTTTTGATAAGCTACATTCTTTTCCGGGGAAATGATATTTAAGGGGGGGTTTGTGGGATTGTTACAAAACCCTTATATACGAGGGATCGCCTTCCTTCATTGAACAGATAATCGTTATTTATAGTTTGCAGCTAGTGTAATGGTTATTATTTTACTATCTCGGTCTAAACATCATAAAGGAGTTGATGATAAATGCAGTTTAGCATGGGCATTGATGCAGGGGGTACCTACACCGATGCTGTTATAGTACGGGATTCGGATGGCGTCGTATTAGATTCAAACAAAGCACGGACAACTTATCCGGATCTTCTCATAGGGATAAAGAACGCCATTGATGGCTTGGATAAAAAATATCTCAAAGACGTAAAACTTGTATCGGCGTCCACAACGCTCTCGACCAACACTATCCTCGAGGATACCGGATATCCTGTCGGTCTGGTCATGGTTGGTAATTATGCGATCCCTGAGAGTCATTCGGTAAAGAATTTCACGGTAGTTAAGGGCGGACACGGTCCGAGTGGGGAGGAAACCGATCTTCTGGACATCGAAGCTGTTGAAGAGTTTGCTTTGAAAATGAAGGGCAGTGTTTCAGCATTCGCAATATCATCCTATTTTAGTGTCAGGAATCCCGATCACGAACTCAGGGTGAAGGAGATCCTGCAGAAGCTAACAGGTTTGCCTGTGGTATGTGGACATGAGCTATCCCAGGACCTGGGTGCCTATGATAGAGGGATCACTGCGTATCTAAATGCCCAGCTCATACCGATAACAGATCATTTCATCGATACGATCATCACCGAGATGCAACGAAGGAATATCAATGCACGATTACTCATGCTAAAATGTGATGGTTCTGTGGTCGGGATCGATGAGGCAAAGGAAAAACCTATAGAATCCATATTCTCAGGACCGGCAGCCAGTCTGGTCGGTGCTGCCCATCTGGCAGATCATGATACGTGTGTTACCATCGATGTGGGTGGAACGAGTACCGATGTTTCAATGATACAAAATGGACTGCCCGAGCTCAGTGATCATGGTGCGACCGTTGGTGGATGGCAGACCAAGGTCAAAGCGATCAGGATGGAAACATCTGCTATGGGAGGAGACAGCCAGGTCTGGATCAGGAACAATGAAATCCATATTGGACCTAGAAGGGTGATCCCTCTCTGTGTCGCAGCTGACAAGTATCCGTCTCTTATTGACAAATTGAAGAGGGCAAGGACCCCTTCAAAGGTGCAGATGAGTGAGAGCATACAACCCACAAAGTTCTTTGTAAGAACAGGGAACGAACCCATTGAACTGAGTACGTACGAACAGGAGATCCTGGACCGCATAGAGGACGAACCGGTATCCATTACCGAGATCTTTACCGATCGGCTGCCATCTGCGGTGTTTATGGACCTGTTAATACAGAAACGGTTGATACAGGCAATCGGCTTCACCCCAACGGATGCTCTCCATGTACTTGGGATATATACTGAGTGGAATACCGAAGCATCTGATCTGGGAGCCACCGTTCTGGGCAGGCTCACAACAAAAGAAAAAAGCCAGTTCTGCGAAGATGTTAATGACCTGTTTGTCAGTAATATGGTACTGTACCTGATGTCCTACCTGCTTCAGGATGTGGATCCGACTGAGATCAAGAAGGTCATTGATGGTGATTTCTTCACAAAGTTCAAACTTAGCACACCTGTAGTACTTCTTGGAGGTCCGGTCAGGGCATATGCTGATAAGGTCAGGGAACTCCTCGATGCCGACGTCATCGTTCCAGAACATGCCGAGGTTGGCAACGCAGTGGGTGCCCTTGTTGGAAAAGGGATCAAAAGGATCGAGATCCTTATCAAGACCGTCAGTAAAGGGACAAAGAGTGGTATTATGGTATTTTCTCTAGGTAAAAGGGAAAAATTTTTCTCCTATCCGGATGCAGTTGAATATGCCAACAAACTTGGCAAGGAAATGGTCATTGAATACATGCAGGAGGCAGGTCTTGACAAAGGTGATGTGAAGGTCGAGATGACCAGGAACGATATATTTTTGCAGGGTACTTCTGGAACCCCATTGGAAACAAAACTTACCTTTGTGGGCATAGGGATGCCGAAGGTGAATTGAACATCATGAATGGAGTGTGAAACAGTTGCCCTTACTCAGTATTGTTGCCTGTGGGATGTTCGAGGATGAGATCACACATTTGATCGAAAATGATAAGGATATCTCCAGTATTATCATTGCTAAGAACGAGAATTGTATCGGTCTTACAGGCAAACTGGATACGGTCTGTATTGAATACACCTTTTCGTCCCTTGAGGATATTCCCACTCTGCTGGAAAGACAGGACAATGAAAATTTCATTCTTGTTGTGAACGTCCTTGAGCTAGCACTTGATGCAAGCCCGGAGCGCCTAAAAGATGAGGTCTACGAAGTGGTGCAATCCATGTCCGGCTTTTCCGATGGTATCCTTGTATTCTATGGGTTATGTGGGAATGTCCTGGGCAACATTGAGTCGGATCTCTCGTCCCCATCCTGTCCTGTGTATATATTGAAAGATGAATATGGCAACGTCGTGGATGATTGTATCTGTGCTTCCCTGGGGGGGAGACAGGTCTATGCTGGACTCCTTACGGGAGAGGAACGTGGTGAGGGGACGTATTTCCTGACCCCTATGCAGGCTGCGCATTGGCGGGAAATGGTTGTGATCGCCAAGCTGACACCAGATCCTGATAATATCGAGATGACAAAGGCTGTGTTTGATTATTCCGGTTATTGCAATGTCGGTAAGATCGATACAGGCCTATCCTATGAGGCACATTTCGATGAGCAGGTGGATGAGTTTGCAGAACTGTTCGACCTTGATCTTGTTGAGATGGAAGGTAACACCACGATCGTTGATGAGAGCTATAGGAAGTTGCGATCGGAAGTGTTGATGAAATGAGATATCAGAGAAGGTATTCCGTATGCCTATCCGACTAAATCAAAATAACATCATAATATTTGTATGACAGAACTTTCTAGAAAGATCATAGGTTGGTTGATTGATCAATGTTTTGCGTTTATTTGGCAAAGGAGTGTTTAAAAATATGAAATTCAGTTTAGGTATTGATGCTGGGGGCACATATACTGATGCAGTAATCCTGAGAGATTCGGACGGAGAGGTTGTTGATTCTATGAAGGCAAGGACCACATACCCTGACCTTCTGATAGGGATCCAGAACGCACTGGATGGGCTTGACGGATCATATCTTGAGGATGTCTCGCTTGTATCGGTCTCAACAACACTTGCTACAAATACCATTCTTGAGAAAACAGGATATCCGGTGGGTTTGATCCTGGTAGGAAATGCCGAGATGTCCAGTAATTCCTCAATACGCTATTCCATTTCGGTATCTGGTGGTCATAGTACCGGAGGTAATGAGGTAGAACCTCTGGATATTGAGGCAGTTGAAGAGTTTGTAATGGCTTTTAAAAACAAAGTCTCGGCCTTCGCAGTATCCTCGTTTTTCAGTGTCAGGAATCCAGAACACGAATTGAAGGTTAAGGAATTGATCGAGGAGCTGACGGGCCTGCCTGTGGTATGTGGGCATGAGTTATCACAATCTCTCGGTGCATATGATAGGGGTGTGACAGCCTTCCTGAACGCACAGCTGATCCCTATCGCCAACCAGTTCACAAACACTGTCGTATCCGAGATAAAAAGACGGGGTATCGATGCAAAAATGATGATGCTGAAGTGTGATGGTTCGATCGTGGGTATGCATGAAGCATTGAAACACCCCATCGAATCGATCTTTACAGGTCCGGCCGCAAGTCTTTTAGGGGCTTCCTATCTGTCCAGGAACAAGAATTGTGCGGTCATCGATGTGGGAGGTACAAGTACTGATGTAGCAATGGTGATCAATGGGTTACCCCAGCTCTCCCAGTCCGGTGCTGTTGTTGGTGGATGGCAGACCAAGGTCGAAGCGATACGCATGGAAACCGCGGCCATGGGCGGCGATAGTCATGTGTGGGTGAAGAACCATGTTATCTATACCGGCCCACGGAGGGTCATACCGCTCTGTGTAGCAGCATCGAAGTATCCCAAAGTGATCGAGAAAATGAGAAGTGGGCAGCACATCCTCGGCACCCAGTTGAGTGAGAATCTCCAGCCGACAAAGATGTTCATCAGGACCGGGCAGGAGCCTATTGAACTGACCGTGCGTGAGAAGGAGTTGCTGGATCGAATTGGAGATGAGCCGATCACGATCAGTGAAATATACTGGGAAGACAGGAAGTTCCCCTCTCCAATGGCCCTTGATAGCCTGATACAGAAACGTTTGATCCAGGCCATAGGATTCACGCCAACGGACGCTCTCCATGTGATTGGTGACTATATAGAATGGAATCAGGAAGCTTCGATTCTTGGAGCGACGTTACTTGGTAAGTTCATGGATATGGATAAATTGGACGTATGTGCCAAGGTCAAAAAGGATGTTACCAAGAGTATGGCTCAGAACCTGTTGTCCTATCTCTTTAAGGGTGTGGAACCCAAGGAGATCAGGAAAGTTCTGGATGGGAAATTCCACGGTGGCTTTAAGGCTGACATTCCGGTAGTCCTTCTGGGGGGTCCGGTGAGTGCATATGTGGATGATCTTGGTAAATTGGTCGATGCTGAGATCATCCTGCCTGATCACGCGAAGGTAGGGAATGCGGTTGGTGCTCTTGCAGGCAAAGGCGTCAAACGGATCGAAATATTGATACGTTCCAGTTTCGGGGAGTCGAGATACAATCTCCGCCCCACATCGATATCTATATTCTATCCCGGGGGTAAGGAAGATGTTTCATCCCATGCAGAAGCGCTTGAGCATTCAAAGAAGCTTGGCAACCGACTGATAATGGAATATATGCAGGACGCTGAATTGGACGGAGGAGATATACACATAGATGTAAGTCGTAAAGATATTTCGATCAATGAGGGAGGCATCCCTATAGAAACACGGTTAACATTCCTGGGAACAGTTGATATTCGAAAAGGACAGCCGAATAATGTGTTGTGATCTGATCTCAGATTCCCCGATCATCGACATATCTGGTTTCGCTGATCGGGTCGTGAGCTTACCTGAGAATTCAGAATAATGTCCCTGTCCGTACTCCTATCCTTAAATATCAGGGGACCCTATCTAACCTTCATATCTGTATCAGAGTGCTGATCCTTCGGTTCCATGGGATCCTAATGATATGTGCCTGATCGATTGGAGTATTCGGAGTTTGGACATGACATTTACAGGACATGCTTATGCACTTGGAGCAGGGACGCTTATCAATGCGATCGCAACTGGCAAGGGTGCCGCGTTCGGAGTGGACCTGAAAACATTTGCGGATGTGAAACTATCCCGCACCTCTTCCTTGATCGATGGTTCGATCCAGGGTCATCCTGATGGTGATACTGCTCTTATTGAACGTTCGGCCGAGCTTGTGCTGGAGCATTTTGGACTTGAGATGGGGGGTATGATCTCCACAAAAAGTGAGGTTCCTCTCGCAAGTGGCCTAAAGAGCAGCAGTGCAGCGTCCAATGCTACGATCCTTGCAACACTGGATGCCATTGGCGAGACCCTGGAGCCACTGGATGCGGTGAAGATCGGGGTTCGGGCATCAAGAGAGGTTGGTGTAACGATCACAGGTGCTTTTGATGATGCATGTGCATCATTTTTTGGTGGTATTGTTGTTACAGACAATTATGAAGATGCGTTGGTGCAGCAGGTTGAGCAAGATATGGATGTCCTGATCTTCGCACCTGATAAACGATCGTTCAGCGCACAGACCAATGTACTACGGTCAAAGTTGATCGCACCCTGGGTGGACATGGCATATGAGTTGGTTTTGCAGGGAGAATATGAAAAAGCAATGACGCTGAATGGTTTTCTCTATTGTGGGGCCCTTGGGTTCGATACTGAGATCATGATGCTGGCACTGGAACATGGTGTCTCAGGTGTTAGCCTGTCGGGAACAGGACCTGCTTTTATTGCTGTTGTTGATGAGAGGAATGCAAATGACGTCCAGAGATCATGGGAAAGTTGCAATACAAGCGGAAATGTGATAAGGACAAAGATCAATAATAACGGTGCTATTGTTATCAAATAAATGTATCAAATAAATGTATCAAATAAATGTGGCAGGACTATGACCGGAATAGAAAATGTTCGTTCGAGGATCGCAGAGATCGATTGTGAGATCATTAACCTCATTGCAAAGCGTATGGATCTGGCAGAGGATATCCTCGAATCTAAGAAGAGTGACCATATTTCGATAAACGATGTAAAGCAAAATGATGTGGTACTGGAACGTGCGGTGAATGAAGCAACCGAGAAGGGTATTGATACAGCTGCATTGGAAGATATCTTCAGGATATTGATCCAGATGAATATCGAACGTCAGCATGAGCTAAGTGGAGAAGGGAACCTTCCCTGAGGTGTAAAATATGAACGAAGATATTGCAGTGATAATGGGATCAAAATCGGATCATGCGATCTCGGATCGAGTTGTGAACGTACTTGCGAATAGTAAATATTCGTTTGATATACAGGTGATCTCGGCACATCGCAATCCAGATGAACTGGATGAGTATGTCCGATCCACCAGCGCAAAGGTGTTCATTGCGATAGCCGGTCTGTCTGCGGCACTGCCAGGTGTTATCGCATCAAAAACGAAAAGACCTGTGATCGGTGTTCCTGTCAGCTCTAAACTGGGGGGTCTTGATGCATTGTTATCCATTGCACAGATGCCGCCCGGTGTTCCGGTCGCGAGTGTGGGGATCGACAATGGTGGCAATGCCGCCAATCTTGCAATACGGATACTGGATCTGATCCACGAGTGAAGTACCATCCATTAAAATAGGGTGGTCTTCTTGTTTAAATTTAGATAAAAAAAGAAGGTGTGATCGGTCGTCACACCAATCTCACAGTTTCAAGGTTTGTCAAAGCACGTGTCTCGATCCGATTCTTCTTGTGTATGGAACTTGCCAGATCCAAACAGGATCTTTCTTCACCGTGCTCTGTGAATACGCGTTCGGGTCGTGGTTTCATTTTCTTGAAAAAGTCCATCAACTGTCTCCTATCCGAATGACCGGAGAATCCGTCAACAACCTCAACGTTCATGTTCATCTGGACGACATCAATTCCATTGCTGGAGGATAAGGGTATTTCTTTCCATCCTTTTTGTATGCGTCGTCCAAGTGTTCCAGCCGCCTGGTATCCTACGAATACAAGCGTGTTGTTCTCATTCGGTGCAAAGGCTCTGAAGTACTCAAGCACAGGTCCTGCATTCATCATACCAGATGTTGTGAGGATTATGCATGGATGTGGTTCTTCGATGATCTTCTTTCGCAGTTCCTTAGAGTCTACCGGTTTGAAGCAATCAGCAAGGAAGGGGTTCTGTCCTTTCTGGAATATTAGTCTCCTGAGTTTATTGTTCAGGTATTCGGGATAGGCTGCATGTATGGCCGTTGCTTCCCAGATCATCCCATCAAGGTAGACCGGCACATCATCAATGATCCCCTTCCTGATGGCATCTTCAATGACGATCATTGCTTCCTGGCTTCTTCCGACGGCAAATGCTGGTATGAGCACGACCCCGTCCTTTGCCAGGGTACTCTTTATTATCTGTTGTAGATTCTTCTCAGCATTCTTCAGCGATGGCTGTATCGCATTCGATGAGCCGTAAGTTGATTCCGTAATTACCGTCTCGACACGCGGAAACGTATTTACAGCCGGATCGAATAATCTGGTAGGTCCATATTTGTAGTCCCCTGTTATGACTACGTTGTGTAATCCATCACCAATGTGGAAATGGCATATTGCTGAACCGATGATGTGGCCTGCATTGTGGAAGGTCAGTTTTATATCAGGTGCGATGTCGGTCACTTCTTCATAACCAAGGACAAAGGTATGTTTAAGAGCTTCCCTGACATAAGAGGATTCATAGGGTATCCTTTTACCATCTTTAGCAGCGACATCAATGAAGTCAAGTTGTAATAGGGTCATTATGTCTCTGGTAGGATGGGTGCAGTAGATAGGACCTTCGTATCCATATTTGTACAATAGTGGAACCAGTCCCTGATGATCAAGATGGGCGTGCGTGATCACAACAGCATCGATCTGGTTTAGTGGCTGAACTTCAGGGATATATAGATAAGGCGTCATTTCATCATCCGATCCAACATTGACACCACAATCCACCATTACTTTTGATTCAGGTGTAGATAGGAGGAAACAACTTCTTCCAACTTCTCTGCATCCGCCAAGTGAAGTAACTCTGACCCACTTATCTTTAGCCGTGCATTCTCGGTGGATATTTTTTCCCGCGGTCTTGAGAATCTCTTTTCGTTCCTTGTGGTTATTTCGCATGAACTCACGGATGTTCCTGACAGTCCGTGATTTGATGGGGGGGGTACGGATAACCTTTGGAGTCCACCCTATTTTTTTTGTAATGTCCCGAAGTGTTTCACCATGTTTTCCTATGACAAGACCTGGTTTTTCTGCTTCGATGACAACCTCTCCGACATCCGGTGAAAAGTAGAACTCAGAGGCTCCAGCGTCCTCAGGGACAGTTTCCTTGATCTTAGTAATGGACTCTTCGGGAGGCACGAGCACTTTTGGGTCAGGACGGACGACGATACGTGTCCTGAGTATTTTTGCAAGGTCACGTACAATATTTCCATTATCTGCAAATTTTTTGGGTTCTTTGGTATAAACTACAAGTTGTGGACCTTCGAACTCAACATCAGAAATCGTAATGCTACTTGGTAGTTTATTTTCGATCTTTGTTTTCAGTTCGGCAAGTACGTCTTCTATTACCATTAAAACAGCCTTCCTTTGAAAGAATTAAAAAAAATATTTTGGGATATAATGTATTGTTTGCATAAAATGTTAGTTACGCGTAGAAATAGACCATCACAATTTCTATTTTTTTAGTTCAATAAATCACGTTTCTTTTTGACCTCTTCCGAATCAAGTCGTTCATACCGATCCTTCGTGATCACGACAACATCAATACCTTCACCAGATGCCGAATCCCTTTTCATGGCAGTGTGGAGGGCACGGATGGCAAGATCAACACCTTCCGAAGTGGTCATATCTTCACGATATCGGTCTTCCAATAAGCCGTATGCCATAGGTGAACCTGATCCTGTGGATACAAATTTCGTTTCTTCGATGTTTCCTCCAAGGGCGTCAAGAGAATAAACTCCAGGACCATTTTTGTCCACTCCGCCTACTAGAAGCTGTACCATTAATGGATAGTATCGCTGACCACTGAGAATATTTGCCAGAAGTGTGGTGATCCCTTTTAAGGTAATGGGTTCCTGTCTTCGCATTTTATAAAGTTTGGATTCAACGCTTATGAAACGCATCAATTGTTGTGCGTCCCCCACCGATCCAGCAGTGGTCATTCCCACAAGTTCATCTACCTGGTAGATCTTCTTTGCGGTCTTGCTCGCAATAAAGTTCCCCATGGTCGCCCTTCTCTCCGTAGCCAGGACGACACCATCAGTGCACACTACTCCTATAGTCGTCGTACCTTTAAAGTGCTTGTCATTATCCATTAGTATACCTCAAAAAACGAGAAACTTGATATTAATAAAAATATGCTTTGTACCATATTATACAAACGCAGTCTCTGATTGGTAATTTTAGTATATAACCTTTTCTGTGATATCTTTTCTCAGAGGATTCCAATGAACTCAAATAAACTACAACGTGAGAAGATAACCATCAGGTTATTGACGACCAATACGAATCCCGCAAGAGCTACCAGAGATTTAGAGGCATTCCATAATGTTGTTGTCCATGGTTGTGAGGCATCCTGGAGGATCTGATAGTTCCAGTAGACGATCCCCAGGAACAAAAACTTCAATACCAGTAATGACCAGATCCCGAAATCTGTCATGATCGCTGCCAGAAAACCATTCTCTTCGAATCCATAGTTCAATGCATGGAATGTGGTGATAAAATCCCCTAATACATAGAAGATGATGATATAGCGAATATCATATAGGAAAGCATTGATCTTCTTAAAATCTATTGTCCCTTGATACCTTGCTGTTGATTCCATACATCATAGTATGTATGTTCAATAGTATCATTGTTATGTACTCTTTATTTGTATTTGTGGCCACACATCGTCTTATTATTTCTATGATATACAGTAATTCGGTGAAATATGTGTACACGCAATATTTTCTCTATATTCAAAATAAGTGGTGAAAAGTTTTATCAGGCTATTTTATCAATATACTCCGATCTCATCAGCGAGTTCCTGGATCTTATCGATGATCGGTTTGGCCACGTTCTTCTCTCGCATTCTGCAAAGATTCTGGTCCAGAGGTACCCTGATCTCGCCCCTTACAAGATTATCTGCGTGTGCAACGATCTTCTCTTCGATGGTCTGGGGTATATAATCATCGTCAGGAAGGCCAATATCCTTTGCTTCATCCCAGCTGATCCCAGCACCGATATGTTTTTTGATTATGGATACAAGGTTCCGATCCAGTCCAAGTTGTGTTGCGATCCTTGCCCCTTCAACTGCATGATCGATACCATGTGTATGCGCTCGTCCGATGTCGTGCAAAAGCGCGCCGATCTTGACGCGATCCAGATCTACCTTTTTTCCATCTGCAATGAGCTGCTGTGCGATCTCAACGGCGGTCTGTGAGACCACAACACAGTGCCGAATTACATTTGGTGCGCATCCCGCATCATCGAGGTGGTCCATAGCCTCTCGTTCTGAGATCATACCAGTCAGTTCTGCTCAAGTTCCTTGAGGCGCTTCTTCAATGCTTCCACCACCGGAGTGTTATCTTCAAAGATCAGGTCCTCCCCACATTCGGGGCACATGAACCCGCACTTGGCTGCATCATCAAAAAGGATACGAACGCATCCATCGGGGCATACATAGAACATGTTATCCTCTTCGAAATCAAGATATACGCAAAGATTTTTTATAAGTCTCTTTTTTTCTTTGGACAAGTTTGTATCAATGTTCCCCAGGTCAAGATGCCACAAATAAGTAAGCCAGCCACTATTTGCATCCCGCTCTCTCCGACAGACGGCAAGTTTGTTCTCGTTCATGATGAACAGGTTCCGTCTAATAATATTCAACACGACCCCGGTTGCCTCGGCGATCTCCTCGTCTGTCACCTCGCCCTCTGGCATATTTTCGATCATCGTTATCCCTTCTTCCCCAAGCAGCTGCACAATGTAACCACTTACCACACGATCATCCAGATCTATCAATGTTCAATCACCTCAATCAGATACAATAGGTACATGTACGATTCTCCTGTGTTAAAAGGTTTGGTATTATAGTGAGGCATTGATCCTCTCTACCGTTCGTCTGATCTTCTCACACACCTCATTTCTGGACTTGCCGGCTGCAAGAATAGAAGTCAGGGGTTCATTCCTTTCTGCCACATACCCGGTATCCGGGATATCTGCGGTGTTCTCTCTCTTGATCTGGTTTTGGATATCCTCAGTGATGACCACACTGTTATTTGCATACAGGATAGCTCTTGATGCGTACCGGTCGGTCACTGGTCTGTGAGGTATCACTCCATCAAATGCTTCCAAATGGGTTGTGAAGAGGTTCATCCCGGTTGCCATTTCCACAGAGTCCAGACTGCCCTGGAACCGGGCATTGATCTCGATGATCACAGGCCCTTTATCCGTGACCATGAAATCCACACCGTTCGAACCGATAAGTCCGAGTTGTGCACAGACGTCCTGGGCTATCCTGCACATATGAGATGCATAGGGGTTCTCAAAAGGTGTGATGTTCCCGCAATAGGCAAAAGGTACGTTCGTAAGCCCAGGAACACCGATCAGCTGTTCGTTCACCGTGATGGCCTGTGCTTGCTTGCCATTGGCAATGACCGACACGCTTGCAGGGATACCTTCTACGAGTTCCTGGAGGATCACGTCCTGCGCCCCGAGCGTTGGATCGATCGCTGAGATCTCCTCGAGGGCGTTATCGACCTGTTCATCAGTGCTGACGATCCGATTGAACATTCCTCCCCCTGCACATCTTGGTTTAAGCATAAGGGGTCGATCGACCGATCCTGCATCGTTCAGGGAATACGTTTCTGGATGGGGAACCTGCAACGTTTTTAGTTCTTTTGAAAGGGTGTACTTGTCCGATATCCGTTCCATGATGGATGCAGGGTTGTTCAGAACAGGACACGACAGTTCACTCAGGTCCAGAAGCTCAAATCCAGATCCAAGGACCACAGCGTCAGGGCTCACATCGAAATCGTTCACCATTTCAATGATGGATGTACTATCAATGGAGCGTATATCCTTTCCCTCGGCAGGATAGAGGGTCCTGGCGTCCTTCGTACACTGGAGAAGGTCCACATCACAGAACGCATCGATGGAGTAGACATTGTACCCTGCACGCTTTGCGGAACAGGCGATGTTGCGGCTGCTATAGCCTATGACCACTATGTCCTTCATACACGTTCCCTTTCCTATCCTTCCCGTCCAGTTTTTTCCGTTGCATCAGTATTTATTATAATCCTTCTCGGGTATCACAATGAGCCCATGTTCGGTTGCCAGCACGGGAATCTCCTCGCCCGCTTCGCTGTCAAGGAAAAGAGGTCGTTGGATCGTTACCGTCTGGTAGGTGGAAGGATGGAGTACCATAATGGTGTCTTCCTCGACGGCAACGAGAACAGCCATGGATGCATCGTGTACCATACCCAGGCGTTCGGCGTCCTCTATGTCATCGGATCTGGCGAGGAAGCGTGAACCTGTCACAAGGTCAATGCCTTTGATCTTTTTCCCGCAGGTATTGACCTCGATCGCCCGTCCCCCGGTATAGATGATCTCTCCAGGAGAATATTGTGGTAGCCGCATTGCGAACGTGATCCGGTAGATCTCTTTTCCATCCTTCTGCCCGAACAGGGACGGTGACTCGGTAAAAGATCCACCGATCTCTGTCTTGATCGTCTTACAGAGATGACGCCCAGCATTTGCTGAACCAATGTAGAGGTCTATACCATCCTTAAAATCGATCGTATGGGATATGAACGCAAGTCGGTCTCCCTTTTTTTCCATCTGGGTCAGGACCTCGTTCGTAATATGCATGCATTTCTTCTTCTCGTCTGCGGTCGGCGTCCTGCCAGTACCCCTTATCTGGACGATAGCTTCAAAATAACCTCCAGCGACCCGGCTGCAGATATCACAGGCCTCACGATCCAGCCTGACCTCTGTGGTCACTTCTTCATGTACGGGGTCGCCGTATACTGTGGCATAGATCTCCACCCTGGCATTGTAGAGGTACGGGGTTTTTTTGATGGGGTCGATGTAAAGATCGATATCCTCCGCATCCTCATGCACCAGCAGTTCATCGTTCACCTTCTCGATGATAACATCTTCAATATCATTTGTATCCTTCCACTTACCCCGGTCAAAATGTGCTCCGCATGTTGCACATATTTTCACATGGAGTACCAGAGGCAGTTCTAACAGGGTAAGTTGCTTTAAGTAACAGTCCTTACAGACGTTACCGTAGAGTTTTTCAGTGTCCTTCCCACATTTTGGGCAGATGATGGAGTTCATTATGCGGTGAAATGTGTGTTCGTTAGATATTAGTCTTTGCGTTATTCATGTGGTTTGTATATCGATGAGCTCATAGTATCTCCGGATACTTGCCACAAGTTGTAGCACTTTTGTAAGTGGTTGCTGTTTTCTGTCAAATTCCCCATGTTATCCCAATTGATAATAACTAGAACCCATTTCCGTATATTTATATAGAATACTGCAATTTACTAAACATCAAAGGTGGTTAAGTACACTTGACTGGACCGGTATTTCAGTCATGCAGAACTCAGGGTTCTACATCGTTCCCAATGGTTCATTGCGATCTATCAATGTACCATCCTGAATTTGATGGAATTCAAACCAACTGACGTATCTTCGAACAATACTGCGAATAATATAGATATCGTTACGGAGACTAATATGGAAACAGTATACCTTATTGTGGTCGGGATCTTGATGGCCATATTGATGTTCGGCCTCAAGACCGGCGTAGGATGTGGTTTTTCTAATATCGGAAGAAAAAATATGTTGATCATAGCGGGGAGTTATTTCTTCCTATCGATCATCATCGGGGGTCTGGTCGGTTATGTTGATGGATCTGATCTGGGTTTCATAACGAATCTGGGTATAACGATACATGTGATGCTTGCCCTGGTCCTGATAGGTGCGGGAATCTATACGCAGAAGAAATGGAACTGTGGTTGTGATGTCTCTCATCATACCTTCCTGGTCATCTCGTTGCCCTGCCCGGTCTGTTTGACCGCCCTGTTCTTTTCGATCATGCTGCTTGCGTCGACTCTTGAGGTGCACGGGTATTTGATAGGGATCGGTGTGGGTGTCGTTTTCTTTGTAACGGTGGTTGTATCGTCCCTTTTCTTTGAAAGGCTTGGCAAAACCCCTGAGAGTCTCGGGAGTGTCATGACGTTCCTTGGTATATTCTATCTGATGGGTGCCATAGTAGCGCCTGCTTACATGAGGACGAAACAGATGAACCTGCCTGAATTCACGGGACCCGCGGTAGAGCTATTACCATTTGTTGTTTTTGCAGTATTCATAATCGGAGGATTTGCATTGAATCATATAAGGAGTGAACGGTAAAAATGTCTTTAGAATCCCCTTTATTTCAGATGATGTACACGATATCATCTTCATTATTGTACCCTGTGGTCATATTGCTGCTCTTTTCAGTAGTGTTTTCGCTGGGCCTGATCGGAGAGTTCATCTCAGAATATGCAAAACGTAATCGCGACGTTATAGAATTGAACCGTATCGGACAAAATGTACAGGAGAGTGTCTGCAATTCAGATATGAAGGCAGCGGCTGCTCATCTCAGCACGATCAAACAGAATCATCTTGTCAACTCGTTTGCCCGCGATGCCGCCACACATCTGGGCCAGAACAGGATCACATCCATAGAATGGCTTTCCGAAGAATATGAGGTTCGGATGACCAAGAACCTGGAATATACCAAGCTACTGTCCACGGTTGCTCCAATGCTCGGTCTGATGGGTACCCTTATTCCCCTGGGACCGGCTTTGATCGGTCTTGCCCAGGGCGATATACTTCAGCTTGCCAACAATCTGATGGTGGCCTTTGCGACCACGGTCCTTGGGCTGTTCGCAGGTATTGTCGGGTATGTCCTGACATTGGTACGCAAGCGGTGGTACTGGCAGGATATGGCAGATATCGATTATATTATGGAATCCATCGAGGTAAAAGAATGAGGAAGAGGCGATCTCGACGCACAGGCATCCTTTATGAGGAAGATGACCAGAATCCCCTGACCGGTGTGGCGAACCTGTTCGATATAGCCATGGTCTTTTCAGTGGCTCTGCTCGTAGCGCTTGTGATGTCATTCCAGTTGCCGGAACTATTGTCTCCCACGGCTGATGTGACCATCGTGAAAAACCCGGGAGAGGAAAACATGAAGATCATCGTCAAGGAAGGGCAGAATATCGAGGTGCTCAATATGACCGAACAGATCGGAGGAGGAAGTGGTGAGGCACTGGGAACGGCCTATAAACTGGCAGACGGCCGGGTTGTGTATGTGCCTGACTCGGGGAATGAGACCGGCGGTTAATTTTTTTGTACGAATCAGTAAAATCAACTTGATATAAAACAAGTCAAATATAACAATAGGATTGATTAGAATGAAAGTTGTAGACATCCCGGCACAGCTGCCAAGCAAAGTATCCGGGATGTCCTGCACATTATCGGAGAGATAACATGCGAAAGATAAAATGTAGTTTATTGTTTTTAGGTGTATTGCTTCTTTTGATACTTGCACCTGCGGTATCGGCGAATGAGAACCAGACGAATGTGATGTTCGTGCTGGGTACGGATGTGAACGAAGTTTCGCTAACAAATGCATCTTCGGACACCAATATCACATCTCAACTGAACATAACGATCGTCAACAGGGCAGAAACCGTTCCTGCAGGATTCAATTTCTCGGACTATAGGGTCATTTTCATTGAGTCGCAGGCTGAGACTGTGGTCGATACTTGGCAGGCGAACCTGATGTCCAACCTGACCACTGCCACGGACAGTGGCAGCCAGGTGATAGGATACAATCTGTCTTCCAACATCACCGTGGCCAATGTAGACCTGTCCTCAAGTGATCACACTGACATCGAGCGTTATTGGATACAGGGCGGCGACACCAACATGGAGAGCATGCTCAAGTTCATGGGACAGAAATTCTGCGATGCCTGGGCGAACGAGACCGTTCCAGAACCTGTTCTTATGCATTCCAGGACAAAGATCACTTATATAATCAATTCTCACACCAGCATTTACTATCTCAATAAACTTCTGTCTGAAAGATATGTGATCACGGATCGTTTTGATGTCACTGTAATGGATGGTGAAGAGGCGGCGGCAAATCTGACCGATGTTTCCGATCAGGATGTTATCATGCTCTACATGATCGGTGCCAACGAACTTCCTAATTTCAAGGATGCACTTCTCACTGCAAAAGCCAATGGCACACAGATAGGGCTTTTCGGTAATGCTGCCGATACATATAGTGTCGGTACCATCGATATGAAGAACCCACCTCATAGCACCATGCAGGATTACCTCTACAATGGTGGATATACGAACATGGAGAACTGGATCCGCTGCATAGGAACAACCCTTGAAGGAGCCTACGTCGAGTATTCTCCAGCAGGACCTCCAGCAGTACCTGACAATGGGATCTATCATCCAGATGCGTTCCCAAGGATCTTCGAGGACAGTTCAGAATATCTTGATTGGTACGCAGACAACGGATACAATGCATCTGCACCAACCATTGGTATTATCTGCATTAGCAATATCGGAAAGAGATCCATCGATTTCAACACCGATGATAAGATCATCGAGAACCTTGAATCAAAGGGATGTAATGTCATCTATACTACCAAGAAGGTTTGTAGCGATGATGTGGATTATTTCACCAACAACGGTACCGTACTTGTGGACTCGATCATTTCCCTGAAAGGGTTCTATTTCAACTATTACCATCAGGATGTGGGAGTAGAGTACCTGAAGGGTTACGATGTTCCTGTAATAAAAGCCGTACTTGATTATTACAACACTCCAGATACGTACAATGCCAGTGTACACGGAGTAAGTCCATCATCGCTCGCTTTCCAGGTGACCCAGCCCGAGATCGATGGGTGCCTCGATTACATATGGATTGCTGGCAGGGCTACAGACCCGGTCACCCAGCAGAAGTACTATGAACCCCTGATGTACCAGCTGGACTGGATGTGTGACCGTGCGATCTCCTGGGCAGAGCTTGGTCATGCCAGCAATGCTGACAAGAAAGTGACAATCATCTACTACAACCACGAGGGTGGTAAGAACAACATCGGTGCCAGCTACATGGATATATCTTCCAGTTTCACATTGCTGCTTGAGCAGATGCGAACAGCAGGTTACGATGTGGGAAATGGTACTATTCCAAACGGCAGTGAGTTCATCGATCGTTTCATCGAGAGCAGGAACGTTGGATCATGGGCGCCAGGTGAACTTGAGAAGGTCGTCAATTCAGGCAATGTCACACTGGTACCAAAGGACGAATATCTTGCATGGTACAACACCCTGCCGCAGTCTGTTCGGGGTGAGGTTGAAGCACGATGGGGCGAAGCACCAGGCGATATCATGGTATATGAGGATAACTTTGTGATTCCCGCAGTACAGCTTGGGAACATCAACTTTATACCACAGCCGACCAGAGGCGACCTGTCCGATGAATCGGCCATGTACCACGACAAGGAACTGCCACCTACACACCAGTACCTTGCGACATATTACTGGATTAACAATGTATATGATGCCGATGCCATGATCCACTTCGGTACGCACGGCACTCAGGAATGGCTGCCTGGAAAAGAGGTTGGCCTGTGGAAGTATGATTACCCATCTATCATGGTGGCAGATACGCCTGTAATATATCCATACATCATGGACAATGTGGGTGAGGGTACCCAGGCCAAACGCCGGGGTAATGCAGTGATCATAGATCACCTGGTTCCGGCAATAACAGAGGCAGAACTATATGGCGAACTGGCTACTATCCACGAGAAGATACACGGTTATGAGGTTGCAGCAAGTACCAATAATACTGCAATGATGGCACTCTATCGTAACAGTACCATCCAACTGTACGAGAATCTCACGATGGAGAATGATCTTGATGTAACACCCGATGAACTAAGAGCGATGACAGAGGATGATTATGCGAACTTCGCTTCAGACACCCTCCATGACTATCTGCATAAACTGCAGGGAACGCTCATGCCTCTTGGACTGCATACCTTTGGTGTCGCACCACAGGATGAAAAGCTCGTCACCATGGTCAAATCGATGCTTCGCAGCGATTTCATTGAGCATATCGTAAATGTAATTCCCCATGATACCGGAGATGAGGAGGACTGGGAAGACACTGCCGGAGATCATGCAGTTGGGCTTCTGAATGCCACATTGCTCAATGGGACAGACGTTTCAACTGCCCAGTTAAATGTGCTGAACCTCACCGACGCGAACATCACGGCAGATCTGGATCTGGCAATTGAATATTCTACTTTCTTGTGCCAGACCTCCCGTGAGATCGATGAGACGTTGCATGCCCTCAACGCAGGATATATTGAGCCCGGACCCGGAAACGATCCTATACGAAATCCGGAAGCTCTACCAACAGGAAGGAATTTCTACAGTTTCGACCAGAGAAAGTTCCCTGACGTGGAAACCACTGTTATGGGTACAACCCTTGCGGACCAGCTGGTGCAGCAGTACTATGACACTCACAACAACACCTATCCGAACAAGGTGGCCTATGTTCTCTGGTCTGTGGAGACAATGCGTCATCATGGACTCATGGAAGCCCAGATATACTCTCTGCTTGGTGTCGAACCTGTACGAAGCTTGGGCAGGCTCACAGGCTTTGAGGTCATCCCAACGGCGAATATGAATCATCCAAGGATCGATGTGGTCATCACACCTTCCGGACTGTACAGGGACACGTTCCCGTATCAGCTCGAACTGATCGATGAGGCGGTCCGAACGGTTGCAGCACTCAACGAGACCAATGAAACGAACTATGTCAGGTGGAACTCCCTGAAGATGGAAGATGTACTTCTGGCCAGTGGGTACAATAACACCACGGCACAGGCGATCTCACAGTCCCGGATATTCACTGAATCCCCAGGTTCATACGGTACCGGACTTCCGGGTGTTGTGACTGCGAGTGAGACCTGGGACAGTGAAGACAAAATTGCGGATCTGTACATGGCACGCATGTCCAATATCTATGGACAGGACATGTGGGGCGAGAGCTATGAGGATGTGTTCAGGCTGAACCTGATGGATGTTGACGCTGCTGTACACAGTGATACCTCTAACCTGTATGGACTCATCGATAACGATGATTTCTACCAGTATCTCGGAGGGCTTGGGCTTGCAGTGCGGTCATTGACAGGGGAGAACCCCGAAATGTATGTGGCCGACCTGACAAGTGTGGATGATCCAGGGATCATTACCCTGAACGAAGCGTTCAGGAAAGAGCTGCGTGCACGGAACTTCAATCCAAAATGGATATCCGGAATGATGGAATATGATTATGCCGGCGCCAGAGAAATCATGAAATTCACTGAGAATCTATGGGGATGGGATGTCATGACGCCCGACATGGTCACGGATTCTGACTGGAATGAGGTCTACAATATCTATGTCAAGGACAAATATGATCTTGGTACCAAGGAGTTCTTCGATACAAATAACCCATATGCCTACCAGGCCATGACCGCACGGATGATCGAAACCGTAAGGAAAGATTATTGGGATGCATCGGACGAGGTGCTTCAGGACCTGGTGAAGGAGTACGCAGAATCCGTGGTCGAGAACGGCGTCACATGCTGTCACCATACCTGCGGTAACCCGCTGCTTGACAGCTACATACAGGGAGTGATGTCCATACCAGGTGTTGTCAGTCAGGAGACCATTGATGAGTACAACAAACTGATGCAGGAAGCCACACAGCGGGAGAGTTCGTCATCTGATTCCAGTAGTAGTAGTAGTGGTGGTATCGGTGAGCCAGAGATCGTCAAGACTACGGATAGTGGTTCAGGCAACCAGACCCAGGCAAATGATGCCGGTTACGGAACCACAACCAAGCAGGCACCGGAAACTCCAACAGAATCGGCATCAGATAACTACGTTGAAGGATATGAGATGACAAAGGAATCCACATCAAGTGATTCCTCATCGTCCTCATCTTTCTCCGGTGCCGATATTGTGGGATCGATACTGGTGTTGGCGGCTGTTGGTGCAATGTATGCAGGATTCCGGAGGCGGAAGATCTAAACAAGGGTACATGAAATACGTATGGTTCAGTGGCACTTCCATATCCAAAGTGCCACATCTTTTTTTTATTTGGTCGAAACACAGACCCGATACCGGATCAGTTGTATCACTCCAATATGTCGGAGAGACCTTTTTCCAGACACGGAGACATCGATCCTGTATATCCGTGTGTGTGATCCGATATGTTGTACATTGCTTTTGGTTCACCGGCTCTCATGAAGGTTGCCAGGGCTGCATCGTATTCGATGATCGTATCGTTGAAGGAATGGATCATCACTGTCCTGCGCGGGGATATTTTTCCTATGTATGTATCCGGATCGATGGAGCGGTAGAACTCGTAGCCCGCTGTATCCGCGACCATCCCCGGGTCGATGGAACCGGTACCATATCCGCAGGTGCTGACGGCGACCACACCCTTAATCGATGGATCGATCGCGGTCGCGATGATCGCAAACCTGCCCCCGTTGCTGAAACCCATGATCGCGATTCGTTCCTCATCGATGGCTGGCTGGTCTCGCAACACGTCCACGGCTTTCAGGACGTCATGGACCATCATGTATTCCACCGGTTCGTTGCCTGCTCGGAAAACCTCAAGGTCATGTTGTGGATCGATCCTGCCAAGGTTTCGCTGGTCCAGGGTGAGGGATGCATATCCCATGGATGCCAGCATTGCGGCAAAATCCTGCTTATCTTCCTTTGTGACACCTGCACCAGGGAGGATGACGATTCCAGGTACTGTTCCCTCGATCTGCGGGAGCGTGAGGATGGACAGAATGTCCGTATTGCGGCTAGTGAATGTTACCAGATGGGAGGAATGGTTCCTGTCTTTGTTGTTGGTGGTGGCATCGGTGTTTTTGCTGGCATTGCTGTTATTATTGATATCGATGTCATAGATCGTATAGTCGATGTCTCCCATTTGGGAATAGGTCAGTGTTCCGTCATCGGACAGCGACCATGTCGATCCACTGTCGGAGTCATGGCTAATCCCCCAACCTCCTGCGAGTATCAGGAACAGGCCGATGACCAGGATAAATTTTCGTATTGTATTGTGGGTTGTATTCCGATCGACCATTTCAGCATCCTCCTGCCAGCTACGATCCTCAGATCTCGATCAGTTCATAATCAATGCTGCCAAGCCCGATCTCTTCACCATAGTGGAACTGCACTTCTCCCCTGGTATGTTCGCTCGCACCCCGGAATTTATCCTCGCCTGGCCGAAAGTTGGTCTGAAGCTTTGAGCCTCTGATCCCCTGCTGACGGTTGACCAGATCGTAGCTTGCGTGGTCAATGGCCACGGGGTCTGTGGATGCGAGGATCCCGATGTCCGGAACGATCGCATTATCGCTCCAGGGAACACAGTCACAATCCGGTGTGATGTTCATCAGGAAGTTCATGTATCCCACACGTCCCTCTTTTCCGCTCACAGCACCCTGTGCATATTCCGTCATCATCTCCAGGAATGGTACTACATCACGGTCCCAGTTGAACCCGATGGCATCAGTGGTGCAGACGGCCATACACTCGCCACAGCCGATGCATTGGTCATGGTCGATGATGGATAGGTTATCCTGCAAGACAATGGCAGAGCAGGGACACGCGTTCTCACATGAGCCGCATCCGGTGCATTTCCGGCTGTTGACCCTCGGATGCAGGCCCTTATGCTGGTCCATCTTACCGGCAATGGATGCGCATCCCATGGCAAGGTTCTTGATCGCACCACCGAATCCGGCAAGTTCATGGCCCTTAAAATGGGACAGTACGATCATGCTGGGAGAGTCCAGGATCTCACCGGCGATCTTCACCGTATCGAAATGCCTGCCACTGATCGTGACCTCGCGGTAGTTGGCACCACACATGCCATCAGCGATCACAAGAGGTGCGCGGGTTACCGCATATCCAAATCCATGTTCAATGGCGGTTGTCAGGTGGTCCACGCTGTTGTGCCGGCCACCGGAGTACAGGGTGTTTGTATCGGTGAGGAACGGGTGCGCTCCGGCAGAGTGGATCTTCTCCACCACCTGTCTCACATGCACAGGGCTGATGAACGAGTCGTTGCCCCGCTCTCCAAAATGAAGTTTGATGGCCGTCAGGTCATCTTCATGTAGCAAATCCCGTAAACCGGCGGCATCGAACAATCGCTTGATCTTACTGAGAGTGTTCTCACAGACCTTCAGGCGTGCGAAATAGACTTTGCTTGACATGGATCCTTTTTTCGTTGAGTTCAACTCATCTGCAAAAAAAGAGGCGGACCCGTGTCCGAGGACACAGGTAAATGTATTTATTTCTTTGTCGGCGGCCAGTTCGTCTCCAGCCATCCGGGCAGCCGGCCTGAGTCCGCAGATCCGATGAGCACGTTTGCACCCAGTGTATCCTCGACATCGCCCTGCAGGCGTGCGGCCAGTCCGGGCAGGATCACGGTGTTGTAATTTGTCCTTGCCTTCAGGTCGAACTCTGCGGCTTCAAAGTCCCTCTTGATCTTATCAGCGGTCAGCTGTCCTCCGGCTACGGATGCTTCCACACCGATACCTTCAGTGTCGACCACAAGGATATAACAGTCGACCATGTTGGATGCAAGATCACTTTCCACGGTATAGTAGGTCAGTGCAAAGTTCGTGGTTACGATCACAGGTGAATCTGCATCAGGTGAACCTACTTCCATCACACCCGGATCAACGGTCACCGGTGTGCGTGGGTCGGTGTAGATCGTATCACGGATATGCAATTGCGGCAACAGGGCATACGGTTCAATGCTGTGCAGTATCATGATGTCCCCGTATCTGACAGTGAATGTCGATGCGATCACGGTTTCCCAGTATGATGCACTGACATCGTCATCGTACACCATCCATGCGGTCATGGGCACTGTCATTATCGGGAATGCTATATCATGGTCACCATTGATGCCAGCTCGCCTGATCTTCAGGAAATTATTGAACGTTGTCTTCAGTTCCTTTCCGGTAGGGAATGTCCCTGGATCAAGAACGATATCTTCGATTCCCATTTCTGTGAATGTCTTTGCGAGCGACTTCAGCAGGTCCAGGTCGTTCGGGGCAAAGACCGTCACTGCGACATCGTACTCCTGCACCAGTGCGGCCACGTCCTGCCAGTTGTCCTGGTTGGCTGCATAGATCAGAGGTTTCTTATTTGCAGCCACGTCCAGTCCGGCCCTGAGGACCGCCGGGTCGAAGGAGCAGAGTACCATTGGCAGATCAGTCGTATCGATGACCTTTTTCACCGTAGCAGCGAACTTTTCAGGATCATTGGATACGGATCGCACTGCGATCATGTCCAGTGTAAGGAACTCACCTACGTAGAACTTCTTAAAATCCTCGATCTTCTTGATGCGCTCCACGAGGTCTTTCTCACCCATGGTGTCCCAGACATCATAGGCAAGGGCAGTTTTGTTGAAGAATGTGAGTTTGTGCCGGAACAGGACATCATCACCGCCGATCTTCACGGCCCGCTCACCGACACCGATCTCTACTTCATGGATCTCCGGTGCCAGCAGCTTTTGCAGTTCATTGAATTTATTGCTGTACTTATCATCCTCTACCATGGGTTTACAATCGGTAAGCTTGTATGACCGATCGATCAGGTGGGATGCAAAGGCCATACAGGTGGTTTCACCACATTCCCCACAGTTCGTTCCTGGCAGATACTTATATGCTTCAAGGGGGCTATTGAGTTTCATCTGATCACACCTCCGCTCCGATCCAGTTGGTGATGTCTAACGGTTCAGTCTCGACGGAACCAAAGAGTGTCTGTGTGATCTCCTTAAGCACCTCTACGGACGTGGGGTGCATCATCATGAAGAGATCGTTGCCTGCCAATGAAAGTGTTAAACCGGTGATGATCTCCCAGATCGGACCACGGTATTCGCGTGGTCCCCAGTCGGAATCCCCTTTAAGAGGTGATTCCTTCATCCAGGATTCACGGGCACCCCATGCATTGGTGGTACCGGATGACATTGGGAACGTGAGTTCATCGTCACCCATCAGACCAGCCAGACGTATCCGCTCCATATTGGTATAGGCATAGTCAAGACCATATCCCAGAGCCGCCGTGGTTGGGTCCATCACGATACTATCGCGTGGTACACCACACTGTTTCATCAGTTTCCGGTTTAGCTCTTTCTGTGCATTGATCTCCAGCTGGGTCCATGAAAGCACAACATGACCATGGTCAGTGGCAGCCTTTGCGACTCTCTCATAATCCAGGTTCAGGCTAGCAGAAGCGAGCAGTACACGCTCACCCTCGGCAACCTCTGCCGCTTTCTCGAGAACCTCTGGATCCTTCTGTGGGTTCCCTGAACCACCGATCACAATAGGTACATCAACTGCCTGCAGCACGTCCTCCACCACTTTTGCGGCTTCACGCGCAGGTGTATCATTGATCAATGGATCAGTGGATATAAGATGAATTGTCACCATATCGGCATTGAAGTCGTTGACAACTTTTTTTGCCCAGTCGGCTGGATCGTTTATGACATCTTCATAGTTTTCCTTTACAGATTTGGCCATACCAATGGGCATATCAAAGACATCCATCGTCACATGATTGCGGTGTGGCATTTCGCCGTCAAAGTAGTATGGGAGAGCGTTCTCTCCTCCTAAGGTGATCGTATTTTTTCGGCTACCGCCATCTGCAGAGGTTGCACCAAGGGTTACTTCCTCGATGGAATGGGTCCATTCTGCTATTTTTGAGACCTCTAACTTCGAAGGGATCAATTCATCCAGCACGTTAGGCCCGATGGTCTCCGCCGCAGGAACAGCACCCATGGATGCAGCGAACAGCTGGTCTACGGGATATCCCAGCATTCTTGCAATATTTGCGACATGCAGTGATACCTGTGCGGCCTCATGTCCCAGTGCATAGGCAAGAGCAGGGTTGAGTCCTCCACCGCCACTAATATCCAGCTCAATGTCACCTTCGATGGTAACACCTTCAAGTTCCTTTACATCGAGTTTCTTGAACATGTCTGATATTTCAGATAATTTTATGTTCTTATTAGTCATGTGAATTCCACCATAGGGATCATTTTGTCAATGTTATCCTCACAAACCGAGTTCTTTTGCGATTCGTTCAACCTCTTGCACGGCAACTGAACCATCAGGAAGATCGAACAGTGGTTCACCTGCAAGATCGCGTTCTTCGATCATGCGATCGACAGGAACGGTTCCTATCAGCTTAAGATCCAGTTCTCTGGCAAGGTTTGCGATCTGTTCCCTGTTAGTATCTGTAACCTTGTTTGCAATAACATAGATATTCCTGACGTTGGTCTCAAGCTCTTCTGTCAGTTCGCGTATGCGTTCTGCGGTCCGCAATCCGCGGCGTGAGCCGTCTGTCACTACCAACAGGTCGTCCACATCACGGATGATCTTTCTACTGAAGTGCTCAAGGCCCGCTTCGGTATCAAGGATCACAATATCATAGTTCGTGATGAACCGGTCCATGATACCACGTAGCAGATTGTTGACGTAACAGTAGCAACCAGACCCTTCGGGTCGTCCCATCACCAGCAGATCATAATCCGACATCTCGTTTATGATCTCATATATCTTGGATTCAAAGATGGATTCCTTATTGATATCCGGAGGCAGGTTGTCACGTTCTGTGAGCATGAACTGTTTCATGTCACCAATCGTCTTTTCCAATTCACATCCGAGCGTCTCCGGCAGATTGGTATCCGGGTCAGCATCGATTGCCAGTATATCTTTGTCACGTCTTGCAAGGTGGCGGATGAGAAGGGCCGTGATGGCCGTTTTCCCGGTTCCGCCCTTGCCTGTTACTGCAATTACCTTTGTCACAGGGGATCCCTTTTATTATTTATTCATTCCTTCTTTGTAATTATGACCTTATCGATCGTAATCTTTGCATTCTTGAGGACCACCTTGACACCACCACTGCTACCTGACATTTGCATCATCGGCATGGTCCCTGTCACAGTTGCTGGCATCTGCATCATTGCCGGTGCTGCTGCAGGAGCAGCTTGCGTACTGGTCTCTTCAGCTTCGCCCTCTTCCAATTCTTCCTCCCATCTCTCAATGATCGGATGCTCCTTCTTGTCCAGGAACTCCTTTAATGAGTCGAGGTCCGCTACATCTTCTTCGGTCGCGATCTTATCTGCAAGATCACCAGGGATGTCGGTCAGTACCCTATCCTTCAGGTGTTTCGGCATCCATACGACACGACTCCATCCACCATCAGCCTGAATGAACTTGGGGGATCTGAAATAGTTTATGCCAACACCAAGGAATCCCACGACCTGTTTACCACCGCCGGTCTGGCCAGCCATTGTGGAGAAGGGGAGTCCGTTGGGCGCAGTGCCTGTAAAGTCCCTGTCCACCCAGCCGATACCATCCACTTCAGGGATGTAGAATCCAACAACTTCGAAACAACCACATGATGTATGTGGAGACTCAAAGAATGAGTGCAGTTTGATACGGTCATATTCACCGTTCGATAGGGATTTTGCAATATCGTTGACACCGGAGTATTCTCCAGAGTCCTCATCGATCACATCGCCTTTGGGAATGGGGAACTGTGGCCCTTCAGGGTCCACCTTCGCTGCCGCACGACCATCGAACCAGTTGATAGCACCGCACAGAGAGACACGGTCCGGCGTGATCACACATACATTCGAGGGTGCAAAGGACTGGCAGAGGCTGCATCCGTAGAACGTGTCCACATCCTCATCATGAAGGTTTCGTGTTCTGTCATCTCTATCCCTGTAGATCTGTTTGACGTTATCCATTTCCTTCTCGATCTCAGCCTGATCCGTTACATAGATCGCCTCGACCTTCTCGATGAAAGGAAGCTCGTTCTTAAAGAGCATCATAATCGCCTTTGCAACCGGTTCAAAGGATGTCAGTCCTTTGCTCACAGCATCCTTACTGACACGTAACCAGACATCATATCGCTGGTTCAAGTGCATGAGTCCCTGAAGATAGTTCTGGAAATCGTGATTTCGACGTTCAACAATTGATTCCAGGTCCTCTTCCACAAGTTCACCGGCGATCCTGTAGATCATGGCAAAGGGATGTCTTGATCCCTCTTCCATCTCTGACAGGTCCGGGCCAATGAGAGTGAACTTTCCATCTTCTATTTCATCAATTGGCGTTGCTCTGACAAGTTCGTAGCCGATGGACTTTGGGCCCGATAACTCTACGTACATGTCATTTTTCCTGATCCTCTCTCCTTCGAACATTGGAGATATCTCAAAGGGGAATTCTTCTGCCATTCTTCGTCCTCCCGGGTAAACATTAAATTATAATACCATTTATCATTCTTGTTATTTAATTTATAGATTTTCGATCAATTCATCAAGTGCTTCCAGATGTACCTCTGGAGTGAGGTTCCCAAAAGACATGGTAGCGTTCTGGAGATAATGTTTGCCAATGGACAGTGTCTTCAGACCTGTGAAGTTCTTTATTCCTGACAACACCTGATTGATATAGTACTTCTTGTGTGCCAGTACAATGACAAGGTCATACTGTCCTTCACCGTCCAGTCCCTTCCAGTTTGGGTCACAGAGGAATGTTCCCAATGAATGGATGTTGATGTATCTGGCATCGACGTCCTTATCCACAAACCCGTTCATGGAGTGGCCGGTTGCGGCAACCGGAATTCCAGCTTTTGATATATTGATGGCACGCTCCAGCAAATCGTTATCAAGTACGGGTGCCCCTACTACCAGCAGGGGTCTCTTGGCTTTGGACATCAGCTTTGCGGCCACCGTTGGCTGCATCGCTTTAGCACTCTTTGGACCATATGTGGTATAGACCTTCAGGTTCTTTGTAACATCGACCATAGATATCAGGCCTCCTTGCAGAGTCTTTTTATGTTGGTGGGCTGTGCTGAAACATCCAGTTTGCTGGTCGGACCGGAAATGATCTTCTTCCTCTTCCAGTCGATCTCCCAACCGTGTTCAGCCTCCAGTATTTTCAGAAGTTCCTCACGCTTGGCAAGAGGCAGATCGGTCTCACCGCGCACAAATACATGCCAATCATCGGGCATCACGCCCAGATATTTCTGGCTCAGTTCTATGTAGTGTGTGAGCTTGATCATCCGTCCCATGTTATTGTCACTGGGGCGTATGCAGTTCTTTGCAAGCATGGGCATTATCTCCTCTACGGTCTCTGCTGTGGTCAGCAGGAACTCCGGAGCCGGTGGCAGATCAATTGTTTGACCATTGCGTGCATCGTAAGCATTCCATTTATCGGTATCATATGGTTTGGCGATAAGTGCACGGCGGTATTTCGAACCATGTGGCCCAAGGATCACCGGTATTCCCAGTCGGGTACATCCGGTAGCGATCGATGATGCCTTCTGGGAATATGCTCCCCAGGCAACACCGACAGCACCCACACGATTGAGGACATAATCTGCGATCTCCTCGTAGTTCCCTGTAATGTTCCTCTGTGCGAAGATCGCGGCGACCTTGATCGTGGTGGCTGTGATATGGGCGTTCGACACACATGAACCCACATTGATCAGGTTGCCCTTGAGGAACTTTGCAGGATACTTCTCATAGAGTGTTTCTCCATACTCATCCTTGTACATTCCGAGATCCATTGCCGAACATCCTGACATCACGACGATAAAGTTACGTCTGAGCATCTCATCAGCTATACGGTATAGATCCTTGGTACCATCCGGATAGTTGGAACATCCAACCATTGCAACGATACCCGGGGTCGTTCCCATAACGAGGTTGACACCTTCTTCCCGGATCTCCGGATCGCTGATCTGCCCTCGTCCGGCACGCATCTTTCCTTTCTCTTCGCGTATTATCTTCTGTGCAGCTTTTTCGATAACATTCACGACTTCGATATCCTTCGGACATGCCTGTTCACATCTGCCACAGGCGATACATTTGTCGTGGAGTATCTCGAATGGCTCGATATTTCCGCCTTCAGCTGCGGTCATAGCATCGCTGATCGGAAGGTTCATTGGACATGCAAGTTCACATGCCAGGCAGTGAACACACCTGGAAGTAAGTTCTTTGAACTCCTCTTCCGTAGGCAGCGCTTTAATGCCCTTCTCCTTACGTATGACCGACATCTCCTGTGCAAGACGAGGTGCCAGTTCACCAACTTTGTCAAAGTCAAAGAGCACTGCTCCTGGTTTTCTTCCAGATGTCAGGTCCTCCAGGATGGTGTCCACACTATCATCGCTACGATCAGTAAGCCCATACATCAGCTTATCGTTGGTAGCAATAACGGGCATCATCAGTTTCTGTGCTTCCTCAAGCACATCGCCACGGATGCACTGTTCATCGACAACGATCACATCAGGTGCGCCGGAGCGGATCATCTTCAGTTCCTTGGCCAGCGAACCTACGATCTTGGCTTTTGGAACACCTCCTCCTTCCATCTTGTAGCGTGTCATGTCGATCGCAGTACAGCACAGCCCTGCCAGTTCGATCTTGTCGGTAAGATCATGCTCTTCCATATAATCTATGATGTTCGTAATGGCTGCGACATTGTGACCAATTACCAGTAGGACCGGTTTTGTGGAATCGATACATCCCATGCCGATGTCAGCCAGAGGTGCTTCAGGATCGGCTTTTGGGAAGTCCAGACACGATATCTGGATAATATCCGACACTTCCATACCCACATGGTCGATCATCCCTCCATGCATAGCCTTTGATTCATAGTCAATGGCTGCACCTTCCTGCCCCACGTGGACGGTAGCAAGGAGCTGGGTCAGCTGTTCCTCTACATAATCCAATACTTTTTCCATGTCGCCGAGAGTCTTTGGTTTAATGCCCGTTACGGTCTGGGTGTTCGGTGCAATGATGTTAGTAGGCCCGACGTCCAGGGGATGTTCCCTACCATAGAGACCGATCAGGTGGTGCAACAGGTGACGACCGTGGCCTGCATGGGCGGCAGCACCGGTGATCACGCGGAGCATAAATTCTCGTGCGTTGTGGCCTTCCATGTTGATACCACAAGCACCCTTCTTATTATTGCTCAGGTCACAGGGGCCGAATGTACAGTAACAGCACTGGTCGCACATGGGAGTGTAGACTGGCTCGTACCTGTCGAAGAGCTTGAAATCCCATTTTCTCAAACCGGCTATCCCGGGGTTCGGAGTTGGACCCATTTCCCCTTCCTTTTCCTCCAGCTGTTGTTCGATGGCGCCAACGATGCTACCTATGGTGATCTGGACATTTTCCAGTTCATCAATAGAAAAGACGCCTGTATTCAAATCACTCATGTATATTTTGTCCTCCTTGGTCATACCGCTTATTTATGCAATTGCACATAACAAGAAGTGTTACGAATTGGATGAAATGTAATAAATTGCAACAGTCCCAAAACTGCTTCACCTAGTACGTGGTACCTATATATAAGTATTGTTACTATTTATCATGATTATAATAGATAATTCTTTTATGTGTTTACGCTGTTATACTGATCTTAGGTCCCCAGTGCCAAAATAGCATCAAAGGACACGATCTTCTGAAAAAACATTGAATCGATCCTCTGGTGGAGGAATAACCGGAAACAAATTTATCTGATCGCATCTATTAGTAGTGCGGAGGATATATTGGACGATAACTGTTGGATATGTGGCAAACGGGAATCCATGATGTACCGTTGTAGATACTGTGGTAAGACGTTCTGCTCCGAGCACAGGCTCCCGGAAAGGCATGCCTGTGAAGGATTGGAGCGCGGCTACACTTCTTCCAGCGGTTCTGCAGGCGGATATGGTGGAACCGGATACCAAGGTACCACGTCGTCAAATGGCAATATCAATGATATGATGAAAGAGATGCTCAAACATACTGCAAAGACAGCAGCAAAAGGTGCTGCGAATGACTTTGTCTCAAGGACGCGCCAGCAGGCATCCACCAGTCCGTCAATGGCGATCATAGTGATCTGTGCGATATCGTTCTTATTAGAGGTCATTCCTGCATATTCAATGCTTTTCCAGCTTTATCCTACTGAGATACTGTCAAGACCCTGGACACTTGTGACCCACATGTTCCTTCATGCGAGCTTTGGTCATCTTTTTTTCAACATGTTTGTCCTTTTCTTCTTTGGGAGGGAACTTGAACGACGTGTTGGGAATAACACGTTCCTCTATGTGTTCTTCGTATCCGGGATAGTTTCAGCGCTTGGATTTTCTCTTACCACCACATCATCGATCCCAATGGTGGGTGCAAGTGGTGCGATAATGGGTGTTTTTGCAACTCTTGCGGTCCTTGCCCCAGATCTCCCGATATATGTGTATTTCTTCCCTATGAAGATCAAGTACGCTCTGATATTGTTTATAATTCTGGATTTCATTCTCATCGGTGCCCCAGATATGATAGCGCATACTGCTCACCTAAGTGGTGTTATTGTGGGTCTTTTCATGGGCATGAGGATCAAGAATAAACAAAAACGTTACAAGAGTGGTTACAGTTCCCATTCACGAAGGTGGTGAGGCTGCAGCACCATATTAGCCATCTGGCGTGCTATCACCCCCGGCCTAAAGAAGGAGAAGAGGTCCCCATACAGTTCATTGGTCTTGAAGAGAAGATCGCAGGTTGGTCCCCTGATCTGAAAATGACCGTATATGTTGATGATCTTCAAAAGGCTGAAGGCCTTAAACGTATACGTGAAATATTTCTTCTCAAAGTCTACAATTGGTTGTCAGACGGTCAGAGCGTTATTGAACTCACAAACGCGGAGCGCATGCAATTTGAGGATGTGATGACCGATCTGCTATTACATGGTGGTGAGATCCGGTATACAAGAAAAAAAAGCGGACGCAAAATGTTCAACCATTTCAGGTTAGAAAGAGCTTCTTTTTCTCATCGGAATATCAGAGAAGGGGTACTTGTGGATAAACTGCAATGAATATATGTAATTGTGTGTATATAAAATGAATAGATGGGAGCATGATCGCAACGCACAGGATACAAACTCTTTTTAATGCATAACTATAATTATATGCAAGTTCATATTTGGTATACAGAGGCACCTATGCAAAATGTAAAAACCGGATTCAATTCGATCGTTAAATATCTCAGCACAAAGAAGGAATCAGACCGGAGAACCATAGGATTACTTGTTGATGGGCCGAATGTGCTTAGAAAAGAATTCAACGTGAACCTCGAAGAGGTAAGGGATGTATTGAAGGAATATGGCAATGTTAAGGTAGGCCGTGTGTTCTTGAACCAATATGCATCCGATAAATTGGTCGAAGCTGTTGAGAACAATGGTTTTGAACCGATCATCTGTTCTAGTGATGTCGATGTGCGGCTTGCTGTCGAAGGAATGGAGCTTGTATACAATCCTGCCATTGATACGATCGCGCTCGTTACACGAGACGCCGATTTCAAGCCGCTCCTGAATAAAGCTAACGAGCATGGCAAAGAAACGATCATATTTGGGGTTGAACCCGGATTCTCGATAGCACTCCGAAACTCTTCTGACTATGTTGTGATCCTGAATGGTGGCAACATGGAAGGAGAAAAGAAGGATTCTGAGGTAAAGGGTGTAAATACGACATAACGGATTGGCCTGATTATGTTGGGATGAGGAATAGGAGCATTGTGCTTTTTTGCTTATTGGTGTAACTTCACGTTATTGATCATTGATTCTAATCGTTCTTGAGAGATCCCCCGCTTGACCTCGTTACAGGACTTGACCATGTCGATCAGTTGACATAGTTCATCGTGTTCCAATGAATATCCCAGATCCTTGATGATGCCCTTGAGGGCTTTCATGCCGGTGTGCTTGCCGACAATGAGATTTCGCGTACCTCCTACTAATTTTGGATCGTAGAGTTCATATGTCCTTGGTTCTTCAAGAATAGCCATTACATGGATGCCAGATTCATGTGTGAATGCATGTTTGCCCACAACCGCTTTGTTCACCTGTGTGCTCAGTCCGGAATATCTTTCAAGTTTACGTGCCGCACCGTTCAATCTGGTGGCATCATATCTATCGATCCCGTACTGTATTCTCAAGGCCATAATGACCTCTTCCAATGCGGCATTACCGGCTCTCTCACCAATGCCATCAAGAGTCGTATGTAGTTGCTTGGCACCAGCTTCAGCAGCTGCTAAGGTGTTTGCAGTTGCCATTCCCAGATCATCATGACAATGTATGCAGACCGGTGTATGGACTGTTCTTTTGATCTCACTGACCAGATAGTGCGTTGTGCTGGGGTTGAGTATCCCTACGGTATCTGCAATGCTCACATAGTCCACATTGTACTTCTCCGCTTCAAGGAACACTTTCTTGAGTACCGGGATGTCGGTTCTCGTCGCGTCCTCTGCTGCGAATCTCACCTTCAAGCCATGGTCCTTTGCATATTCGATGGTGTTCATGGCGCAAACCACAACATCCTTGCAGCTTTTGTGATATTTATGCTTGAGGTGCAGGTCCGACATTGCGATGAATATGCTAACCATGTCCACATCACAATCCAGTGCTGCATCCACGTCCCCCACGATCGAACGCGCAAGACAACAGATGTTCGCATCAAACCCGGAATTGCTGATCTCCTTGACAATGTTCCGTTCAGACGATGAAACTACCGGAAAGCCGGCTTCGATGATCTCAATGCCCATTGCATCAAGCTCATTTGCAAGGTCGAGTTTCTCTTCTCTGGTGAATGCTACTCCTGGTGTTTGCTCACCATCACGGAGGGTCACATCACAGATCTCAATATCAAGAGGTTCGATATCTACGAATCTCATCAGCTCATTTCGAGAGTATTCATCTGCGTCGGACATTATATCGATTCCTATTTTTTACGAGGGACCTTCTTTCACTTAATCTATAAATATTATATAAATTATTCACTCTATTTAGCCAGTGATATTAACCATTATAATGTATCATGGCATCTGCCGGGCATCAGCGACCATATTTGCGATCTGTGCGGCAAATGCTCCCGCAACGAACCCTGCATCGATATTGACAACACCCAGTACAGAACATGATTGTAGCATTGACATCAGGGCTGCCTCTCCATGTCCACCGTATCCATAGCCGGTAGAGACCGGTACTCCGATCACGGGCACATCGATCAGACCGGATACGATGGTTGGGAGGGTTCCCTCGCGCCCGGCTGCAACCACAACAGCATTTGCCTTTTTCTCCTTTAGCATCTCGATCTGCGGCAGAAGCCTGTGTATGCCGGCAACACCGACATCATATGCCGAGACGACCTCACAGCCCATTTCAAGGGCGATCACTTTTGCCTCTTCTGCGACCATTATATCCGCAGTGCCAGCAGACAGGATGCCAACAACCCCTCCGTGACTCTCTACAGGGTTTCCATCATGGATGACCGCTGCACGCGCATGGCTAAAACAGGTAACCTGACCTTGTTCAAAAACGTCCTGTAGCACTTCGAACTGTGGATCTGAAACACGTGTTACCAGACTCCTGCCTACCTGCTTGACCTGCATTCTCACGATCTGGACCAGGTCATCGATACATTTTCCTTCTGCAAGGACTGCCTCAGGTATTCCTGTCCTATACTTGCGATGCGTATCGATCTTCGCAATGTCTGATGCACAGGTAAATCCCATTGCTCTGATCTGGGCAGATGCACTATCAATGTCCAGCTGGCTATTTCTGACCTTCTCTAATATTGTTCCCAGTTCCATGTTTAGTTGTAGGTTATCGTAGTTTGTTCTGAACTCTTTGGTAGAATCCGCTCAACGGGGTTGTTACAAAACGGGCCGGATTGGTGGCCTGTGTAATGGAAATCTGGTCGCACTTGTGGATCGAATATGTGTGTTGTCCATCGATCACAATTGCAGCCTCCTTTTCCGGCATCGTCATTTCTACCTTTATCAGGCCATTGGATGGTACGACCCACGGACGGGCCGATAGTTTGAAGGGTGCAAGGGGAACTATCAACACTGCTCCCACTCTTGGGTCAATGATCGGACCGCCAGCGCTCATTGCATATGCAGTGGAACCAGTGGGTGTTGCAATGACAACCCCATCAGCACGCAGTTCTTCAACCTTGCAACTATCCACAACGACTTCGAAGGTAAGGATCTTGGCAGGTCGTGCAGTGATCAGGACAACCTCATTAGTGGCACAGGGAAGCGCTTTACAATTCAGGGATACTGCCAGTCTGGTATGCTCAGTATATTGGAATCCGTGTAACGTATTCTCTATTGTTTCAATGGCATCCGAAGGTTCCACATCTACCAGGAACCCGAGGGTCCCCATGTTCACGCCCAGTATTGGTAATGGATCATCCATACGGGATATATTGCGCAGGACTGTTCCGTCACCGCCCACCGAAACAATGAACTCCACTCCAGTATCACGCATTTTATCGACTGGCACGCTCTCGATACCCTCAAGGCCCAGGGAGGTTGATGTATTTTGGTCAACAGCGATCTCTACCGTTGTTGCAAAGTGGTGTACGATAGATCGCACCATCTCAAGAACATCCTCATTGTTACATCTAGATACGATCCCAAACTTCTTAATTGTCATCAGGTACACCTCTTTGTGAGGTATAGGATATCCGGATGGCCCTGTTCATTGGATGCGATCATTGATAATCGGTTGATCACACTGTCATCCAGTTCAAGAGGCCTGCCATCTCCATCAGTAACAATACCTCCTGCTTCTTCCAGTATCAATTTCCCGGCAGCGACATCGACCAGACGCAGGGATCTTCGTATATCGACAAAGGCATCCAGTTTTCCCGATGCAACATAACAGAGTTCCAGTGCAACACTTCCAAGTATTCGTATCCTTCGGATACTTTTGGACAGCTTGATGGTTCGTTCGACATGACGTCGATATCCATAGATACTTATGCAGAAATCCTTGAGTGTTGAATTGGCTGAAGGTCCGATGGTCTTTCCGTTCAGGTATGCCCCTTTGCCCAATTCAGCATGGTAGGTATCCCCATTTGCCAGGTTCCGAACATATCCGAACCAGATCTCCGAGAGGTCCGGACTGCCAATGGCAATTGATATACTATAGAATGGAATATCATGGGCTGCATTGTATGTCCCATCCAGAGGGTCGAGGATAATGGCAAATTCAGGTGAATCTCCCAGTAGTATTTCGCCACATTCCTCACTAAGTATCCTCATTGACCGGCCATCTCCTTTCAGTATATCCAGTATTGCTTTTTCGGAGATATCATCAATAAGCCTTGTTGGGGTACCATCAGCTCCTGTATAGACTATCCGGAAAGCCTCATCTGTACCTATCAGGTCCTTAATGGAATAAATGGCGGCGTCTGCTGCCTGCCCACAGAGTTCTATGTAATCGAATGGGGACATTGTTGAGATCGGATATCGGTCAGATACCCATTGCCTTGTTCGTCTTTGCCACGGATCGTTCACCATCACTTTCGATCTCCATCATCGCACGAATAGCATCCACGTTCTCGGGGATCACGTCGGATTCCTGGTGTATGGCCTGGAAGAAGTACAGTTCTCCCTCGTAGATGGTGATCGACTCGTTCCATATGCAGTTCTCCCACATATCACTGCGTGGCCTGTCCAGGTCCCGTGCCAGTTCCATGATCTCTGCTGTGGAGGTAATTCCCTGACCAACGAACCTGATACGGGGTTGTTCGGAAAGTACTTCTTCTATATCCTCTGCGCTACAGTCCTTATCCAGTTCCAGATTAATGGTATGCAGGTGCATCAGCGTTGTGGGCAGTTTTACTGCCGTGGTAGATATGTCTATGTGCGGCATGACAGTCTTCACGTCCGGACCATGGTGTGAGGGGAGTTTGATCGGGCTTGGGACAATTGCATTGATCGGTCCTTTTTTGATGTCTCCAGGGTCTGCAGCTCTTCTCATCAGGGTGACGCGTGCCTTCCTTACGCCAAATTCCTGATCAAGGGGCGAGATCACACGGCACAGGCCAGTAGTATTGCATGATACAACCCTTACAAAATCCCTTCCGAGGGCTTCTTCATAGTTTGTTTCCGCGTTGAACGAGCATCCGGCAAGTCCATGTTCCTCTCCACCCTGCCATATAGCTTTGACGCCTGCTTTCTCGTAGGTCACTTTATTCTTCTCGCCCACTCCACCGGGGGTACAGTCTACTATGATATCGGCATTTTCCACCATGTCACCAACAGTTCCGGCAACCTCGATTCCCGCATCTTTCATGGTACCGATCCGGTCCGGGAGTGTATATACATCGAAACCCTTTTCCTTTGCTATCACTGTCTCGAAATTTGGCCTTGTCTTTGCGACACCAACAAGCTGCATATCGTCCTGCAGGGCAACTGCGTCTGCAACTCGTTTGCCGATCGTTCCATATCCGTTAATTGCTACTTTTACTTTTGACATTTTACGTACCTTCCCTACGAATTTAATACGAACATCTGATTATATCGTTCCGTAGTCTATTGCTTTATAATGTTTTTCTATTATGCAAGCGTATTTAAAGCCGCTCCCCTTCAATATCAATTAGAACTTTATTGATTAAATCATTTTCCAAGTATAATGGTTTCCCCTTTTGAGAAGTTAACCTCTATTATGCTACCGGGAACGATCTGCCTTTCCCCAAAGATTCCGGTGAGCTCGATAACGTCATCATCGACCACCATCCTTGTAACGGATTCCATGATCGGTTCCCTTTTCCCATCCTGTATAAGTATTGCATTCAATTCACACATCTTCATATCTCCTTTACCTAACGAGTTTTGCGACAGAATAACCCGGCTCAAGCCCCATGTCCTCTGCCACACTTTCACATTTGGTCCGCAGCAGGTAGGCAATTGGTCCAAGGTCCTTCTCGGACAGGGTCTCATAGTTAGCCATGCCTTTACTTATTATAAGAGATGCGGTATCAAATGCTTTCAGGAGTTCTGCTGGCGCTTCTTCAAAGGCAACTCCTATTGCATTTGAACCCGTGGTAAGAACACGGTCGACCTTCCTGTCAAGTCCAAGGGCTTCAACATCCTCCATGGTCACATCTGTGAGGATAGGGGCACCCCGAACCACGAGAGTTATCCGGCCTCCAGCTTTTTTTATGATCTCAAAAACAATAGTATCGAGAATGATCTCTCCGCAGTTGTCGACGACATAAACAACATCATCCAACATATCGTACATTTCTGCCGTGTCATCAACATCAAGTCCTCTATCGAACACCTCTGCAAATGTCTGATCAAAGACATCTTCACCGACATCGAATCCCATGATCCCGAAGTCGAAATAGTTTCCTATCACAGAGGCAAGGACCGCCCTGCGAAACAATTCATTGTCGTCCGGATCGCCATCGTAGATCAATGATCGGGCCATTGGGAGTACCTCACTGGCAACCTTATTGCTGATCTGTTTTAGTTCATAATATGGATCGTCATCATTGAGTATATCATAGACCTTCCTGTGGATGGCAGTTGAGATCACACCGGCAGGGAGTCCTGGACGGTATAGGTCTTTGAGTACATCAATGCCCGCTATTACAGCTTTGTTGATAAGTTCCTCGTCATCGGTTGAGAGTTTTGCTTCGTAATGCACTCGTGAAAGCAAACAATATGTACATCTTGGATCAACTTTCATTGTTCTGTTTCCTTATCATGTTCTATATACAGCTTATATCATTATATTAGTCATAAAGGATATTGATCAAATGTTGGAATGAACCATATATCTATCGTTTTGATTTATTCCTGTACATCCATTCGTGCAAATCTACGCATGATCTGATATGTATGTCCTAATTTGTTATACTTTTAGCTCAGTTCATTAATTATCACTTTTACTTGCTTTACTGAATATTCCACATTAAATCTCTCTTTGATCAGGTCCCTTACCTCTGTTGGAACCAAGTTATCTTCCTTGTTTTCGATCAAGATGGCCTGTAGATCACTTTTCTGCTGGTTGGTGAGTTTTGAAGGTCGCCCTCCTCCATATCGTGGAAATAGTCCCGGGTACCCATCTCTGTTCCATCTTTTTTGCCAGATGTAACCCATTCGTTTTGTAACACCTACTTTTTTTGAAGCTTCTCCTACAGAATACCCCATGTAGCGATATTTGATGAAGTATAGCCTGTCATGGATCTTGATCAGTGCTTCTATGTACTTTATTCGTTTGTTCAGATCCTCTAAACTCAATTTCCTTTTAATCGGATATATTTCGGTTTTAACCATGTATACTCATATCGATTTATAAGTATAAATAGTTATTTCCAATCTGGAATACCTTTATATAAAATAAGTATTACATAACAGCCAGTGATGTTTACCAATTTAAGTGTCAGATCATGACAATTTGGATTGGTTACAACTAATAATACGTATATTTTGTAAAATAGGTGATTTAATGGGAAGACAAGAAATCTTAGACAAACTTAAGGAAACGATCGTTAATCAGGATGTTAACGGCTGTCCAGCAGTGACCCAGGAAGCTCTGGACGCAGGCATCAGTGCATTCGATGCTATCAATTTGGCCCTCTCTCCAGGCATGAAGGTCGTTGGTGACAAGTTCGAAGCTGCAGAGATCTACCTGCCACAGATCATGATGGCCGCCAAGGCAATGAAGGGCGCAATGGAGATCCTCGAACCGATCCTTGCCGAAGAGAAGACTGGCGAAGGCGTCGGAACTGCTCTCACGTATGTGCAGGATGGCGACATCCACGATATCGGCCATCGTCTTGTCACGACCATGCTTGGTGCCAATGGTTTTAAAATCATCGATCTTGGTGTCGACATACCCAACGAGGATGTCGTTGAAGCAGTTGCCAAGATGAAAGGCAAGAAGATCATCCTTGTCGGTTCAGCCCTCATGACCACATCCATGCTCGGCCAGAAGGAAGTAATCGAACTGCTCGAGGAAGAAGGTATTCGTGATGCTGTCAAGGTCATGTTCGGTGGTGCACCTGTTACAGATAGTTGGATCGATGAGATCGGTGCTGATGGTACTGCAGAAAATGCAGCCGACGCAGCCAGGAAAGCTCTGGAACTAATGGCAGCATAAAGGAGGTAATACCAAATGACATTTACAAAATCAGTTTCATGCTATGATTTCTTCGACCGTGCAAAGAAAGGCGAGAAATGCACACAGGACGACTGGGACCTGATGACCATCCCGATGAAAGCAATGGAACTCAAGCAGAAATACAATCTTGACTTTGGTAATGAGTTCATCCCAACTGACAAGGCCATGATGGGCAACCTTTTCAAGGCCGGTTTCGATATGCTTCTCGAATGCGGTATCTATTGTACTGACACCCATAGGATCGTCAAGTACACCGAGGACGAGATGTGGGATGCTATTAACAACCCCCACCGAGAGTTCCAGCTAGGTACCGGCAGGGATGCTGTGTACATGAAGAAGAGGACGGTCGGTGACAAGAAGAAGCCTATCATTCAGGGTGGTCCAACCGGTTCACCGATCACCGAGAACATGTTCATGCCAGTACACATGAGCTATGCTCTGGAAAAGGAAGTCGACACCATTGTGAACGGTGTAATGACCTCTGTTCGTGGCAAACCAACAATCCCGGGTAGCCCGTATGAGATCCTTGCAGCCAAGTCAGAGACAAGGCTTATCAGGAACGCATGTTCCATGGCAGGCAGACCTGGTATGGCTGTTTAGGGACCCGAGACCTCACTGTCCGCACAGGGTAACATTGCTTCCGACTGTGTCGGTGGACAGAACAGCAATGACAGTCATGAGGTCTCCCAACTCAATGAACTGAAGATCGACCTGGACGCAATCGCTGTTATTGCACACTACAAGTCCAACAGCGACATCATCATGGATGAGCAGATGCCGATCTTTGGTGGCTATGCCGGTGGCTTAGAGGAGACAACTATTGTCGATGTGGCAACACACCTCAACTCCATGATCATGAGCAGTGCCAGCTGGCACCTTGATGGTCCTGTCCACATCCGCTGGGGATCCACCAACACCAGGGAAACCCTGGCATGTGCAGGCTGGGCATGTGCTACCATTTCCGAGTTCACTGACCTGATGTCCGGTAACCAGTACTATCCATGTGCAGGTCCATGCACCGAGATGTGTCTGCTAGAGGCTGCAGCCCAGTCCATCACTGACACTGCATCCGGTCGTGAGATCCTGTCAGGTGTTGCATCTGCCAAGGGTGTCATCACTGACAAGACCACTGGTATGGAAGCCAGGATGATGGGTGAAGTATCACGCGCTACCACTGGTATGGACATTGGTGAGGTCAACGGTATTCTGGACAAGCTGGTCGCAAGCTACGAGAAGGACTATGCCAACGCACCTGAGGGTAAGACATTCCAGGAATGCTACGATGTCGCAACCGTCACCCCGACCGACGAGTACGTCAAGGTCTACGATGGTGCACGCAAGAAACTCGAAGATCTCGGA
>JAYEHR010000047.1:0-3930 GCA_034659615.1 Methanobacteriota archaeon
CTAGAAAAACTAAAAAAAGTAGAATTGGCTGATGGGGAAGTTATCCTTACTGAGACTACTCGCAAACAAAGAGATATTATTAAAATACTTAATTTATGCGCTTAACAAAAGCGGAAGTCAGGTTTAAGAGATATGAGGATACCGCAAAAGGCCTGGCAATGGAAGTGAAGGACTACTTCGTGAAGGTGATTGTGGAAAAAGATAATAACAGGCTTCTGGGTGCGCATATCATTGGTCCCCATGCCTCGGTCCTTATCCACCAGATCATACCTATGATGTACACTCATGAACAGACCGCTGACCCTATAATACATGGTATGGATATTCATCCTGCATTGAACGAGGTTGTGACAAGGGCATTCCAGTCACTGATGCTGCCAAAACATTATCATAATGTTCTTGAACATCTGGGACTGGATCATTGATGTAAAAGCTTTGCAGATGTTCTGATCTGCAACTTCGTGATACCCTGGCTCACAGTTTATTTTTCAGTTTCCCGGACCAGAGGGAAACAAACACGATGAAGCTCAGGATGAACACAAAGATCATGCCTGCCATGATATCCACCTGACTGTAAAGCGGTGTCGTGAGCCAACTGTTCTTCAGCCCCACCAGCAACAGGAACACAGCACAAACCAGAATGGACGATACAATACTGGCAATCAGGACATATCTTCCTTTTTTAGCTTCCATGTTTCACCGTTATCATTTGATCCTGCTCCGTTTCATGAGTAGTGAATTCGTCATCACCGAGACCGAGCTCATTGCCATGAAGGCAGCTGCGAGTGCAGGGGTTATCAGGATCTGATGGACCAGCGGATACAGGATACCTGCAGCGATTGGTATTCCCATGGTGTTGTAGCCAAATGCCCAGAACAGGTTCTGCTTGATCTTGCGCATGGTGAGCCTGCTCAGCCGGATGGATGCGACCACGTCACGGATGTCGTTCTTGATCAGCACGATTTGTGCGGATTCCATGGCAACATCGGTCCCGGCACCCATGGCGATCCCTATGTCTGCCTGCGTCAGTGCAGGTGCATCGTTGATCCCGTCACCGACCATTGCCACGATCTTACCTTCATCCTGCAATTTCCTGATCTCGGCAGCCTTATCCTCTGGCAGGACCTCTGCCAGCACCCGGTCGATGCCTGCCTGCTCTGCAATGGCAGAAGCGGTCCTCCTGTTGTCGCCAGTGATCATGACCACTTCGATCCCCATCCCGTGCACTTTTTCTATGGCTTCCTTTGAGTGCTCTTTCAGGGTATCTGCAACCGCTACAATACCTATGGCTTCACGGTCCACAGCAACGAGCATGGCAGTTTTCCCTTCCTGTTCCAGTTTCTCCATGCTCATGTTCAGGTCTGAAATATCGATATCCCTCTCTGCCATGAGCTTACGTGTACCCAGCAGTATCTGCCTGCCTTCAAATCCCGCCTCGATCCCCTTACCAGGAATGGACCTGAACGAATCCGTATCTCCAATACGTATGTTGCGTGATCGTGCACCGTTCACGATGGCTTCACCAAGCGGGTGTTCTGATCCTTTCTCAGCTGTTGCTGCCAGGAGCAGTACCTCCTCTTCGGTATGATCAGCGATTCTGATGACATCGGTGAGCTGTGGTTTTCCCCTGGTCAAGGTCCCGGTCTTGTCGAACACTATGGTGTTAAGCTTGTGCGTTGTCTCCAGGGCTTCACCGCCTTTTATCAGGATCCCGTTCTCGGCACCCTTGCCAGTTCCTACCATGATGGCAACCGGTGTTGCAAGACCAACCGCACATGGACATGAGATCACCAGCACTGTGATGGCGATGAGCAGGGAGAACAGGAACGGACTTGCAAAGGATGTCGCAACTCCATATATCTCATATCCTGCAAAGAACCAGAAGAAGAATGCAAGGAGCGAGACCATAAGTACTACCAGGATGAAATGTCCTGCCACCACGTCTGCGATCCTCTGTATCGGTGCCTTGGATGTCTGGGCATCTTCCACGAGTTTGATGATCTGCGCAAGAGCTGTATCTGCACCGACTTTTGTCGCCCTGAACTTTATCAAGCCCGATCCATTGACGGTGGCACCTATCACAGGATCATCCGGGTTCTTCTCCACAGGGATGCTTTCGCCAGTTACCATGGACTCGTCCACAGCAGACGTCCCCTCGGTCACGATCCCGTCAACAGGTAGTTTTTCACCCGGACGGACCAGGACGATATCACCCACTGCAACATCTTCAACAGGCACCTCCATTTCCAGACCATCCCGTATGATCCTGGCAGTCTTTGCCCGCAGTCCCATCAGTTTCCTGATAGCCTCGGAGGTTTTACCTTTCGTTTTTGCTTCCAGATACCTCCCGAACACGATGAACGTGATCAGCATGGCTGCAGAATCAAAATACGTATGTTCGTAACCAGGTCCAAGCTCCAGGAATGCCGCAGCCACGCTGACCGCATAGGCAGCACCCGTTCCGGTTGCTATGAGAAGGTTCATATCGGTCACGCCATGCTTTAATCCCTTGTATGTCCCGACAAAGAACTGACGTCCGGGGAATAGCATTACAATGGTTGTCAGCAGGAACAGGACCATTTCATTTGCCATAATAGGTGGAACGAAACCCAGCAGGTGCGGGAAAGCACCGCTCATGCCTCCCAACGAAATGGGTATCGCCAGCACGATCGCGACGATAAGGTTGGTACGCTGCTGTTCGATCTCCCTATCCCGTAGTTTGCGTTCCCGGTCCTCCTCTTCCCTCCCGGCTTTGGGAGATGCAGTGTATCCTATGCTCTCGATAGCCGATATCATCTCGGCTATGGACACCTGCGTAGGATCGTATTCAACATGGGCTGTTGCCAGTGGGAAATTGGCGGATACTGACCCGACCCCATTCAATTTGCGAAGCGTCTTTTCGATGTTCAGGGCACATGTTGCACAGGTCATACCTCCGACATTAAAGGTTATTTCGTCCTTCACCACACCGTACCCTATCCCGATAATGGCATCTTCAAGTTCCCCGGGTACGATCAGAGCGGGATCATAGGTCACAGATGCCTTTTCCAGAGGGAAGTTGACAGTTGCAGCCACAACTCCGGGTTGTTTGGCAAGGGTATTTTCGATGTTCTGAGCACACGCCGCACAGGTCATGCCAGATATATTATATGTTCTCTCAACCGTGGTTCCAGGTACAGGTTGTTCGGGTTTTTCCTCATCAACAACGATGGAGCAGTACTGTGACTCGTCCGGCTGCACCGTTGATGGAGTGGATATGTCATGGCATACCTCATAACCGGCATTCTCCACAGCTTGTTCTATCTCGTCCAGGTTCGTGGCACTGTCATTGAATGTGATGGTAGCATTCTCATTCTCCAGACTGACATCCACCGCTTCAACGCCTTTGACCTTTGCAATAGCGTCGCTCACCCGACCCTGGCAATGCTCGCATGTCATTCCGCAGACATCTATTGTGATCTTCATACCAATATCAACCGTTTGTTCAACTGTATGATCATATGAGTATTATCTTCATTGGATTTATGCTTTATATCCCGTGTTGACAACAGCCTCTTTGATCGCTTCAATATCTGTCTTTTCCGGATCATACGTCACTTTTGCCTGTCCTTCTTCAAGGCTCACATCCACATGGGAAACACCGCCAACTGCTGATATGGCATTGGTAACAGTTGTCTTGCAATGCCCACACGACATTCCTTCGATCTTTATTCTTGTTTCTGGCATGATCAGACCCCCGATTTTATACTAATTGTACGTTGGCAAGAATTAATGGTATCGTTAACTACATATAGGATATCTATTAAAGATAATATTTAGATTTAACGGTGTGAACATTATTATAAAAGAGTTACTGTTACATATTAAGTACAATGGTACGGTGATAATATGCGGGATAAGAAAGAGATCGTTGATAAGATCAATGCATTG
>JAYEHR010000048.1:0-17876 GCA_034659615.1 Methanobacteriota archaeon
TTTAACATCATTGCAACGTGGCGTGCTTAAAGCTCTTGCGTCCTCAAATAAACCGATCACTTTAAGAGAGATATTGTTCTCATTATCTAAACGACCATGTGCCAGAAAACTTATTCCACAAATTGTCAAACTTAAAAGAGATGGTATAATCAGTTGTATAGACAATGATGGAAACTATGGATATTGAGTATTGTCTTGTTCCCGAGTGGTCTGAGCACTTTGAACTAGATAAATAGATATGAGGGATCACAATGAAAAATATCATCTGTGCAGAGCAACCCGTCGAAGAATACATTATCAAAGAAGAGCCATACTATCTTCCAGTTGACAATGAAGTTGAGATATTTACAGCTGCCTATGAAAACAATCTTCCAGTTAACCTGAAAGGTCCCACAGGTTGTGGGAAAACGCGTTTTATGGAGTACATGGCCTACAAGTTAAAACGCCCCCTGATAACCATATCCTGCCATGAGGACCTTACCGCCAGTGACCTTATCGGGAGATTTCTTATTAAGGGAGAATCTACCGAATGGAATGATGGACCCCTCACAAAATCTGTAAGATCCGGTGCCATCTGCTATCTCGATGAATTCGTGGAGGCAAGAATGGACACAAGGGTTGTCATTCATCCCCTCACAGATGACAGGCGTATCGTGCCGATTGATAAACTCGGAGTAATACTCCATGCTCCCCCCGAATTCATGCTATCCATTTCCTATAATCCCGGATACCAGAGTGTTTTAAAGGACCTCAAGCAAAGTACGCGCCAGAGATTCGTGGCCATGGACTTTGAGTATCCACCTGCGGATATTGAGACTGAGATCGTGGCACATGAAAGCGGAATTGATGAAGAAACTGCCCGGACCCTCGTAGAAATAGGGCAGAGGATACGAAACTTCAAGCAACATGGTCTTGAAGAGGGGGTCAGCACACGACTTTTGATATATACCGGCATGCTGATCCGTTCTGGCATCAATCCCAAAGACGCATGTAAAGCAGCAATGATAAAGCCGATCACAGATGATTTTGATCTCCAGAAAAGTATAGATGAAATAGTATCTGCCATTGTGGAGTGATCCCTATTGTCCGAGGATACCGGGGAATTGATAACTCTGGCCCCCATGGTTGCAAAAGCCTATCAGGGATCCCTGCCGGAGATCATGCCTCTGATAGATCAGGAAGTGCTCCAACTATGGCAATCTGTGATCAAAGATATTGCCGATAAAGATAAAAATGCGGCAATTGAACTGATCAAACAAACAAACAACGTCTTTTCAGTAATACCACCCCAGCAGCGCGAAAAACTTCTGGTATCATCCGGGAAGTTTATTGAACTTGATATCCAGGCTTCCCTTACTTTTTTCAATAATGCGCCGCTTGCAATGGCTATGCTCGAGGATTCCGATTTCAGGAAATGGGAATCTATGGCAGCGGATCTCGCAGGGAAAAATGCAGATATTGCGAAAATGTTCCTGAAAATGACACCCAAGATCCTTAATGATCTAGAGATGGAAGAGCTGTTGGAATGGGTGGAAATGGGAAAGAAGCTGCTGCCATCCGGCCCGCAGGTCGCAAATGCTTTTTTAGAGGGATGTTTCAGCGGACTGGCAAATTCATTCCGGAATACAGACAGGGAAGAAAGAGCATATTTACGTGATATTGGTGCGCAGCTTGCACTTATAAACTGGAAATGTGTCCAAAGCTACTTTGAAAATGCACCTGAAGTTCTCACAGAACTCATATCAGAAGACTTTGCTGAATGGGTAGCTATTGGAGAAAAGATCGCAGAAGAAACTACCTATTATGGTTCGGAGTATTACAGTAATTCATTTGTTGCCCTGAAAAAAACAAATCCGAAATACTACGGAACAATTTTCAGGAATGCCCGATTGCTTCTTGAAAAAGAGAGGTTACTTGCAGGGATCTACTTTGAAAACCTTCCGGAAATTTTGTTAAGTATCCATCCGAATGAACTTGGAAAATGGGTGGAAACAGGAATCCGGTTATTTGAAACAAACCGGAAAATTGCTATCGGTTATTTCCGAAATTCACATGCCCTGCTGGAATATCTTGATGTATCAGAACTTGAAGAGTGGGCTATAAATGGCCTCGCAATATTTGGAAATGATCCATCCAATGCCGGATTATATTTCTCATTAAAATCCAGACGCTCAAAAGAATTTGTTGAACAGTTGATGAGTGGTGTTGCTCTTAAGAGAGTATCTAAAATCCTGAAGTATTATGCTTTTGGGATTTCAGGAATTAACTTTATAATTCGGTCACATAACTTTTTGCCGGAGGAACATGCTGTGTCCGCACATCCGATAGTATCAGGCAGAGCAATTTATCTGGCACCTACAATGAAGGGTTACGGGGATTTTGAAGACAACTTCAGGATTTACAAACTGAGTGTAATGCATGAAGTCGGACACGCCCAATTCGGGACTTCAAAATGCACTATTGGAACTCTTTTGCCGTTGTTTGCAAAAATCGCAGCAGATTTAGACACAACGTTCCTGGAAAATCTTGCCGACGCGGGGAAAGAGACAGTTAAAACAGACGATGATGAAAAACAAGGAGTAGAAAATGAAATAATGGTTAATTTTTCAGCTGCAATAGCCAGGTTCCCAAATCCATTCATCGCAACAGATATAATGGGAATCGTAGAGGATATACGGATTGAATATAAGACCGTGAGCCTGTACAGGGGATTGCGCAGGGAATTTGAAAAAGTAAGGGAACAAATGGTATTGGACAGGCAACCGCCTGAAGGAATACTTGAACAATTCATGGAAGCCCTGCTTCTGGTTTCAGTTGATCATGAACCACTGTTTGAAATCGATGATGAACTCAAAGTGCCAATTGAAAAGACCCGTAACTTGCTGGGAAAGAAAATTCTACAGCCAGATTCTTCAACCTTTGACTCTCTTGAAGTGACCGTTGATATTTATAACATTCTTGAAGGACATCTTGGCTCCCTGAAATCCAGAGAATATAACTTTATTCGGAACCTTGAGTACCGGGGACAGGGAATTGGACTTCCCTCTGTCCCGGAGAAAGAAAAAGAGTTTAAAGAACAGATACTGGAACGCTTTATTCCGCAAACGATATTGGACCTGGATGAAGACGACATGATACAGGAAGAACTGCGATCGGGTCCGAGATGTGCAATTTCGAAAAACTGGGACGTACTGGGGAGTTACAACTATGATGAATGGGATGCACGGATAAAAGATTACAAGTCCGAGTGGTGTACCGTCTATGAAGTGTCACCCACAGCTGAATCCAATGAATTTTATCAGGATGTAATAGAACATTATACACATGAAATTTCACTCATACACCGCATTTTCAAAATGATGAAACCCGTATCATTTCGTAAGCTAAGAAGACAAACTGACGGGGATGAACTTGATTTCGATGCAATTACGGAAGCTTTTACAGATCGGAAATGTGGGATCAATCCCACGGATCGCCTATATATACGAAGGGATAAACGCGAAAGGGATGTTGCTACCCTTTTCCTTATAGATATAAGCGCATCTACAGATAAAAAGCTGGATAATGGCAAAAGCATACTGGATGTGGAAAAAGAAGCTCTCGTCATAATGATCGAGGCACTGGAAAGCATAGGTGACAAATACGCGATCTATGCTTTTTCCGGGGATACCAGATCTGATGTGGAATACTATAGCATAAAGGATTTTGGTGAAAAATTCTCAGAAAATGTTGAATGCAAGATTGGTGCATTGGAGTCTGCATACAACACAAGGCTGGGATCTGCTATCAGGCATTCCATAGCAAAGCTCAAGCAGGTTGATGCAAAGATAAAACTTCTGGTCTTGCTCTCCGATGGTGAACCTTATGATTTTGGTTTTGCTGACGGAAGATATGAAGGGCAGGTTGCCATTGAAGATACAAGAATGGCTATTCAGGAAGGTAATACTCTTGGAATGCATTTCTTCTGCATAACCGTTGATACCGAAGCAAGTGATTATATGGACTCGATATTTTCGGATGTGGGATACACAATTATCGATAATGCTGTCACTCTTCCGGAAAGGCTTCCAATTCTCTATAATCATATAACAACCTGAGAGGTTCGATCTTGAATTAAGATCATCATAAGGAGATAGGAGACAGTAGAATGGAAAATGTAAGCGATGAAAGTCAATTGGTGGTTCTCCTGATCGGACCTATGGATATCCATTTAAAGATGAAACACCTATGGCAGACCAGAAATAATATGTGAGATATGGGTCCGATCATGAAGGATCCTTGTTTTCTAGACCCAGGAATCGGTGAAACATAACATGGCAGATATGAAACATTGGGCAGACGTTATCGCAGATGATGCAGGTACGATCAACAAAGAACACCTCGTAGCTACCGGAATAACACCATCAGGACACATCCATATAGGGAATATGCGAGAGGTGGTCACTGCAGATGCTGCGTTCAGGGCCCTGCTCGACGGCGGGACAAAGGCAGAACTGATCTATATCGCAGACACTTTCGACCCGTTAAGAAAGGTCTATCCATTCCTTGATGAAAGTTATGCTGAACATGTGGGCAAACCCCTGTCCGAGATACCCTGCCCCTGTGGGAACTGCAAGAACTATGCGGAGCATTTCCTCAAACCGTTCCTTGAGGCCATGGAACATCTGGGGATAAGACCCACAGTATACCGTGCTGATGAACTATACAAGAACGGTGAATATGTCGAAGCGATCAAGATCGCCCTGGCCAAGCGCGACGAGATCGCAACGATCCTGCAGGAAGTATCCGGAAAACCCCCTGCCTCTGACTGGAGCCCGTTCAATCCTATCTGCCAGGAATGTGGAAAGATCAACGCTGCCCATGTGACCGGATCTGACGTGGATGCCGAGACCGTTGATTACACCTGCGACTGCGGACATTCCGGCACCGTTCCCATGAAAGGAGGCGGCAAGCTCACATGGCGCGTGGACTGGGCAGCCAGATGGAAGATCCTGGGAGTGACCGTGGAACCTTTCGGCAAGGACCATGCATCAAGGGGTGGATCCTATGATACGGGAAAAAGGATCGTGCGAGAGATCTTCGGATACGAGCCACCGCATCCGATCGTCTATGAATGGATCATGCTGGGACAGAAGGGTGCCATGTCCTCATCCACAGGTGTCGTGGTCTCCATCTCCGACATGCTGAAGGTGGTTCCACCGGAGGTCCTGCGGTACCTCATCATACGGACAAAACCTGAGAAACACATCAAGTTCGATCCGGGCCAGCCCCTGCTGACCCTTGTGGACCAATATGAGCGCCTGAACGCGAACTCCGAGGCAGGGGAATACGATCGCCGTGTACTGGAACTCTCCCATGCGAAGGGGATCTGCCACACGGACATCCCGTTCAAGCACATGACAACCGTATATCAGGTAGCAGACGGGAACCTTGACCGCATCATGGCCATCATGAAGAGAGCAGAATACGATACTACCAATGAGAAATGCATCCGGGAACTGGCAGAGAATGTGGGCAACTGGCTTGAGATGTACGCGCCGCCCTTTGCGAAGTTTAGCGTGAAGGATAAACTGCCAGAACAAACAGCGACCCTGTCCGATGAGCAGAAGGCCTTCCTGGGAGCAATGGCCCGGATACTCGAGGACAGCGGGGAGCTCAGTGGGGAGGACTACCACAACCTGATCTACACTGCCAATACGGAGGGCTCACCTCTTCACACAGCAATGGCCCGGATACTGGGGGTTGACGAAGAGGAGGTACAGGTCAATCCAAAGAAGATGTTCGGGGCCATCTACACGGCATTGCTCGGCCAGACGTCCGGTCCCAAGGCCGGCTGGTTCCTGTCATCCCTGGAGAAGAACCTGCTGGTCCGGCGGTTCAGAGAGGCGTCCACCTACCGTCCATAATGCACCCCCCACATCATCGGTCCCATTTTGCCGCATGGGAGAAGGAACATGCCCATGTGGACTGGGGTGGGGCTCGCTCCACCACAGAGGTGCGCTCGAACCTGCGGCCCGGCCAGCGCATCCTTGATGCGGGCTGCGGGAAGGGAAGGTACCTGCTGCCCCTTACGGACAGCTATGACATCTATGGCACAGATGTGTCCCCCACCGCCCTGCACGCAGCAAAGGAGAGACTCGCCCGACGGGACCGGGACGCACCCCTGATGGCCTCGTCCATCACACACCTGCCCCTGGCCGAGCGATCCTTTGACGCCATCCTGTGTTACGGCGTGATGCAGCATCTGCTCTCAGAGGAGCGCCATGAAGCCGCCGCTGAGTTCGAACGTATCCTCACACCCGGAGGTCTGGTCTTTTTCGAAGCCTTTGGCATCCAGGATATGCGGTATGGTGGAGAGAAGGTCGAACAGGACACGTTCCTGCGCCAGAATGGAGTGATCTACCACTATTTTACAAAAGAGGAGGTCACGGTCCTGTTCGGGAACTTCGAGACGGTGGAGATCAGGGATACCATTCGGGAAAAGCGTTTCCGGGGCCGACCATATATCAGGCACATGGTCAACGCCGTGTTCAGGTTGCCTGATCAGAAGGCTATGTTGAGATAATTCAGCAGTATGATCAACAGGGCACCGATGGGGCCGGCCAGCGCGCATACCAGTAACACGATCCAGGAATATGCGATTCCGAGACCAAATACGAGATTTGCGGCCACCAGTATGACAAAGCCGACGATGGTGTTCACCACCATCTTCTTGATCGTTTTCAATATCTTGTACAGAAGAAGTGCCGCTATAACGGCAATTATAACTACTCCGATCTCCGGTCCTGCTATCATGGTTATCAGGATAGGATTGAGTGCAGTGGTATTTAATGGTTACTGCTGTCAGCTCAAAAGTGTCTGAAAGGGGACAGGAGATATGATCACCGATCACACCTCTGCAATCCCCTCAAAAAATCCCCGCACGATCACCTCAAGTTCCCCCGGATCCGCATACTCCCTGACATCGATGTTGGGATTGCCGAGGATCATGGCAGAGACCGGCGCTGCCGGGGTATGTACACACAGTACCGGCAGTCCCCTGGCAATAGCACTGCATACCTCATAACCCACACCCGTGGACACTACACTGACCTCGGCGACCAGGCAATCACATATCCTGAGACCACCCATGTCGCGTTCGTATATCTGGAGCTCGCTCATCCCCAGTTCCTTCTCCTCCACCTGTGCGTCGGCCACATGGGCACTGACCACCTCATGACCCATGCCCTCCAGCAGATCACAGAGAGAACAGTACGTGGGAAGCAGCTGACGCCCTCCCCGGATGGAGCCGGACAGGAATACCTTCACGATCTTCATAGCACACCCCGGTAGTAGTGTCCGGTGGTGGGCTCTGTCCCCAGAGCTGAACAACGCGGGCGATCGTTCCCATCCAGAGCATTACGATAGGCACGTGTCAGGGCTTCCAGATCCGGGACAGGGTCCGCCCGCGCTTCGATCCGCACTCCTGCGATCCCGGTGGCTACCAGATCATCCAGATGATCCAGCATGCACAGCCGCCGTGAGTTCAGCACATGCATACGGCAGTGATCATCCATCCGCAGGGGGAACGCATATCCTTTCGCATCCACGATCTCAAGCTTGCTGCTCTCACAGGGACGGCTGCAGGTCTCTCCCTGAGACAGGATATCACCTGCCATACAGTATTTGGACACCATCACAGTGGTACGACCTTCAACCACGCATTCCACCGGACCGCACTCAGCGATATGTGCGATCTGCTCAAGCGTCAGTTCCTGGGACAGGACCGTCGTTCCCACACCCATATCTTGCATGAATATCAGGGATCGACGATTGAACACATTCAGCGGACTGTCCGCGATCACATTCAACCCTTGCCTTCTTGCCTCTGCCAGTACCCCATGATTCGAGACAACAACGCCCTCGCACCCCGATCCTGCCAGCGACAGAGTGTGCTCGACACTGGCCCGCTCCTCATCGTTCACGATACGCGGGGTGGCAATATACAGCTGACATCCGGTACCCTTACAGGCCTCCATGGCCTGCCGGATATCCGGCAGTACGGTCCCGCGATAGTGCTCGCCGCCAAAATATATCACATCCGCCCCGCCAGCCAGTGCTGCTCGCAGATCGGAAAGGGCGTTCACACTGACCGCCAGATACGGCGAGACGTCCTGATGATAGGTACATTGCGGCTCCGCGTCCTCCTCAATATGCCACTCATGATCAGCTCGCCTCCAACGGGACAATCGCTTGCTCTCAAGTTGGGATATGGCTTCCTTTCTCATATCATTGAGATGGCGTATCGGGATGAACACGTCACCCTCAATGGACAACGAGACGTCCCCTACTTCAAACACCGTGTCGCCCAGTTTCGTCAGCTGTTGCCGCACCTGTTCCCCGGACATGGGGCGCTTCCTCGCCTGCTCCACAACCCAGTCCGAGCGTACCTGCACACGATTGTGATCCACATCCTCCATCTCAAGCTCGAACACCGAGCCCACCCGGGCCGTTGCTGTTATATTTACCGGTACCGTGCGGATGGGAGATCCGGACGTGAACGTTTTCTCCAGGGCATTCATGTGCGACCGGTCCCGCGTACGATAGACACTCACCCCTGCCCTGATCGAAGTGGAGAACGGAATGTCCACCACTGCACCCGGGCCGGCGAGGTCCACCTTCACGCCATTATGATACAGGGCGCGTACGCTGTCCCCGGCCTCGAACGAAACCCCGATGCTGATCCCATCTCCCTGCTCAAGCTCCCCGATCAGCCTGACACGCAGCCGCCCTTTACGTCGGTCGTGGCTGATCACATCGCCGATGTGCACCCCGCGATTGTACGGCCACAGGGGATTCATCATATCATCCGTATTACCACGCAGGTATGCATCCGTGAATCCGCGGTTGAACAGCTGTCCCAGGCGGGTAGCCTCATCCTCTGATACATAATACCCGGCAGGGTCCTCCATATACCGATCGATCAGCTGCCGGTAGACCTGCACCACTGCTGCCACATACTCGGGCCGTTTCATGCGGCCTTCGATCTTGAACGAATCAATGCCAGCCTCCACAAGCTGGGGGATCAGGCTGGCAGTGTTCAGGTCCCGGGGATTGAGGAGATACTCGCCATCGGTAGGCACCTCCCTGCCCTTGTCCAGCAAATGGTACTCCCTGCGGCAGGGCTGGGCACAGTGGCCACGGTTGCCGCTCCTGCCTCCGATCATGCTGCTCATCAGGCACTGGCCGGAATAGGAGATGCACAATGCCCCATGTACGAACACCTCGATCTGCATGTTCGTGTGCTGTTTGATGGTCCTGATCTGCTCAAGGCTCATTTCCCTGGCAAGGACCACCCGCCGTACGCCGGATCTCTGGAACAAACGAACACCTTCGGTGTTTTGTATCGTCAACTGGGTACTTGCATGCACGGGTAGTTCCGGAAACTTCTCGCGTATCAGGGAGAACAACCCCACATCCTGGACGATGATCGCATCCGCACCCCATACATCCAGATGGTGCAGCAGCTCCACCGCATCCCTGAACTCCTCGTCCCTGAGCAGGGTGTTCATGGTCACATAGACCTTCACTCCCCGCAGGTGTGCATAATCGATGGCCTCCTTGAGTTCCTCGTTGGAAAAATTACCGGCGTAGGCCCGTGCCCCCAGAGTACGGGCTCCAAGATACACAGCGTCTGCACCATTCTCCACGGCAGCGATGAGCGATTCCATGGTCCCTGCCGGGGCCAGCAGTTCAGGTTTCTTTGATACCATTAGAACACAATATCCATTATTTGAGCAATACCCTGACAGTTGAACGAACGCTGTCCTCTGACGAGTTGTCCGGGCTCCAGCCGGCCGCTTTTATCCGATCGACAGACAGCATCATCCTCGGGACATCCCCTTTCCAGCCACGATTGCCCCCGGTGTATGTGAACTCCACGTCCTCAAGCCCCATCTCATCAACAATGATCTCACCGATACCGGTCGCATCAATGGTATCCTCAGATCCTATATTGAATATATTAACCTGCTCATCGCTGTGTTCCACTGCAAACAGCACCGCATCCACACAGGAAGTAACATACAGGTATGATTTGGACTGGCGACCATCACCCAGGATCTCCAGATTGCCTGGATCATTGCGGAGCTTCTCGATGAAATCCACAATGATACCATGAGTACCCCGGTCCCCCACGATATTCGCGAACCTGAATATCCAGGCCCTCATATCGAACGTGTGTGAGTAGGATGTGATCAGTGCCTCGCATGCCAGTTTGGATGCACCATATAGCGATATTGGGACCAGGGGCCCATAATCCTCAGGCGTGGGGACCATATCTGCCTCACCATACACAGTAGAGGTGGATGTGAACACAATGTTGGGAACACCAGCCTTACGCATTGCCTCGAGCAGATTGTAGGTGGCTGTGATGTTCTGGTCAAAATGCACCCGCGTATCCACTGCACCCAGACGCACATCCGGATTGGCTGCCAGGTGGAACACCATGTCCACACCCTTGCATGCCGCATCGATAGCATCGGTATCCAGCAGGTCGCCCTTGACCAGTGTAAAGTCATCGCTTTCGAGATGATGCTCAATGAATTCCATGCGTCCTGAGCTCAGGTTATCGAACACCACCACCCTGGCACCCCTGTCCATCAAACGATCCACCACATGGCTGCCGATGAATCCGGCACCACCTGTTACCAGTACTGTCTTGCATGTCAGTTCATGATCTGCCATAGTACATACATCTCCATTTGGCCACGCCGGTCCTTTTAGATACGTACAGGTATTCCCTTGTTCTTCAGATGTTCCTTCACATCCCCCACCGTATATTCGCCGAAGTGGAAGATGCTTGCAGCCAGGCCGGCATCCGCCTTGCCGTCCACAAACCCACTGTACATGTGTTCAGGATTCCCCACGCCACCGGATGCAATGACCGGGATATCAAGTTCCTCGGAGAGGGCACGGGTGATAGGAATATCGAAACCATCGTAGGTCCCATCCCGATCCATACTTGTGAGCATGATCTCACCTGAACCCAATGCTTCCACTTTCTTCGCCCACTGGACAGCATCGATGCCTGTGGGTTTGCGGCCGCCGTAGATCACTACCTCGTACCAGGCAGGAGACCCATCCTCCAGCGTGATCACCGTACGATCCGGAGAATCCACATCCGGGTTGCGCCTGCAATCGATGGCCGTGACAATGCACTGCGATCCGAAGATCTCGGCCGCCTCCTTTATGATGGCCGGGTTCTTCACCGCCGCCGTGTTGATGGTGACCTTGTCCGCACCGGCGCGCAGGATCTGCCGTATGTCCTCGACCGTATTGATACCCCCCCCCACGGTCAGGGGGATGAACACCTCATCCGCCGTGCGCTCGATCACATCGATCATCGTGCCCCGGCCCTCATGGGAAGCAGTGATGTCCAGGAAGACAAGCTCATCTGCACCCTGCTCATTGTAGCGTTTCGCGAGCTCCACCGGGTCACCCGCTTTCTTCAGGTCCACGAACTCCACACCCTTGACGACCGTACCTCCGGCCTCGTCAAGGGTCACATCCAGACAGGGGATGATTCTTTTGGTAAGCATGAGATACCCAATGCACTCATTCAATTAAACATTATTTATTCGCCGATATGTCTATCATTACTCTGGCCCTTGCTCTTCCTTCATAAGTTCAATGAAGATGTCCTCCAGGGAGGGCTCGATAGTCCTCAACTCCAGAATATCCCCTCCCTTGGATGCCACCCAGCGAGTGATATGATTCACATCATCGATGTGCTCGGTCCTGACCAGGTAGTGACCATTGTCCTCCTTGATGTCCAACGAACCTATACCCGTGATATCGTCCACCGCGAACGTGACACGATATGAGATAGTGCCGTATTCCTGCCGGATCTGCTCTGGTGTCCCGAGCGTGATCTTTTTTCCATCCTTCATGATCAATATGCGATCACACAGACGTTCCACCTGGTAGAGATTGTGTGCACTGAACACGATGGTCTTGCCGATACTCTTGAGGGATGATATGTAATCCGTGATGTATTTCGATGTCATGGGATCCAGCCCGGAGGCGGGTTCGTCGTAGATCAATACCTCGGGGTCGTTGATCAGGGAGCGTGCAATTGCGACCTTGCGGCGCATGCCCTTGGAGAGGTCACCGATCTTCTTCCCGGCTGGGTTCAGGGACAGGTCATAGAACAGTTCATTGATCCTGCTCAGGGACGTGTGTCGGTCCACCCCGTACAGCTCCGCAAAGAAGAGCAGGTATTTCTCCACCTCCATCCCCTCATACAGCGGTGATTCCTCGGGCAGGAATCCCAAAAAGGAGCGTATTGCCAGGGGATCCTGCTCTATATCTAGCCCCTTGATTGTAATAGTGCCTGCAGTCTGACGTATCAGGCCACTGATCATCTTCAGGATTGTGGTCTTACCGGTACCGTTGGGACCCACGATGCCGAAGATCTCTCCATTACCTACAGAAAAGGTCAGATCGGATATCGCAGTGAACGCTCCGTACTCCTTTCTCAATCCGGTCACTTCGATCATATTGGAAATCATTGTTGAACAATGCTTAATAACAGGGGATAACATAATAAAAGTGATGGCTGGCTGGGTGACCATTGCCAAATGGGAAGTGTTGAGGTCTAAGCAGAAGTTCGATCTACGATCCACTGTGTTTCTAACCGTAGCTCTGTTCCTGCTCTTCCTCGCCGCCTTTGCCGCCACAAACACCACCATGAGTATGGACCAGGACATCTACCAGGTGGTGATCACTGACCCTTACCTGCAACCGGTGATCGATGCCGACCAGCGGTTCGATGTTGTGGTGACTGATGAACAGGATGAGAGGGCGATCTTTGCATACGATACGGAACTGCTGATCATCGATCGCAATGTATATGTAAAGGATACAGAAAAGGGAACCGCTGCCGCCGACGCGCTGAAACGGACATTGAAGAACTATCGGGAAGTGGTCCTGACATCCTATAATGACATTAATAACAGTCATCCGGTCTGGGTCACCGTACACTACCTTGAGCGTGCCGAGAATTTCCAGATCATGAGTGGGGAACGAAAAGAGACAGGAGATACTGGGACACCGGCCGTCACGACCGAAAACGGAGAGGTAGGTGCACCTGACAGCGAGACGGGGACCGCCCGGGGAAGGGGAAACGAAGGACGTCAGAGGACTGTGGATGACCTGCACCGGATCGGAGAGCAGGCATTCTTTGAGAAACAGACGATCGCAACCCCCTCATTCTTCTCACCCCCCATACCATTCACAGCGATACTCTATTCGTTCCTGTTCATATTTCCAATATACTTTGTGTCCCAGTTCTACTCATCCACCATTATGGATGAGCGCACAAATAAAAAATGTGAACTTGTGCTGGTGGCTCCCCTGCACGGCAGAGATATCGTTATCGGGAAGACGGTACCCTATCTGGCAACAACAATGTTGACCCTGGCTGCTGTTACGCTCTACATCCTGGGCCTGCCCGCATCGATGGCTGACATCGTGCCTATTCTGCTGATCCTCGCCACAGTGTTCCCCATCGTACTGCTCTTTCTCTCACTGTCGTTCTTCTCGGCAATACTGGCCCGAAGTTTCAAGGATCTCACCTTTGCAATGGTGTTCCTGTCAGTAGTTATATCCGGATATCTCTTCTTCCCTGCAATGTTCGCGAACGTGCACACTATCAGCACCATATCCCCCATGACGCTCGTAGTACATCTCATTGAAGGCAATGATATCAGAATGGCCGAATATGTGTTCTCGACCCTCCCCTTCTACCTGATCTCCATCACAGTGTACGCGTTCGGGACCTTTATCTTCCGTGAGGAGGATCTCTTCACGCAAAAACCACTTACTGAAAAGGTACTGGATACCATCGAGCAGTTCCTGGCATACCCCGCAGGCTCCATATTCCTGCTCAGTATCATCTTCATACCCTTTGTATATATGACCCAGCTGATGCTGATCGTCATGCTCTTTAACCTACCTTTGCCGTATTCCATCCTTGGTATGATCATACTGGCTGCCTTTGTCGAAGAACTGGTGAAGTCCATCGGCATTCTCACCCTGGTCAAACGGAAGATGGTCACCCTGACACCGAGGAGTGCGATACGCCTTGCTGTGCTTGCAGGCGGCGGGTTCTTTGTTGGAGAGAAACTGATCGGCCTGATCACATTATCAGCGATAGCCTCATCCGCATTCGGGTCTGTCATGACGCTGGGGGCACTGCTGCTGATACCCCTGATGCTCCATGTGACCACCGTCCTTATCGTGGTATCCGGCCTGTATGTGAAGAACACACGGTGGTACCTGCCGCTGGTACTGCTGGCAAGCCTGCTACATGGCCTCTACAACCTGTACTTCCTCAGGGGGATTATCTATGGTTAAGCAAAGGGGACGGGGCAGGATCATCCGAGCCATTGCAAAAAAAGAATACCGTGAGCTGATGCATGAGAGAACATTCGTGCTATCGGTGATCATCCAGCTGTTCATAGCATCCTTCTCCACATTCCTGGTGATCGGACTTACGTCCTTCTATGACCCCACAGCCATGGGAGACATGGATATAAAGGGTATGAAAATAGCGATCATAGAATCCAATAACAGTGACCTGTCATCCCTGATGAAGGGCAGTGGGATCACTCCCCTCCCGTATACTGATTTCAGTCGTGCATCCTCTGCCTTTTATGACCGAAGGGTCGATGCCATCCTGCTGGTATCAGACGGACCTCCGGACGGACAGGAGCTGATCGATATCGATATCTATCTGCCAAAGTCCGATATCAAAGCTACCCTTGTTTCCATGCAGCTCAAGGAACCCCTTGAGGAGTTCGAGCAAACGGTACGTGATATCCGTACGAAACGCCTTGATGACTATACTCCCCTGGACATCAATTTTATCGATGGAGAGCAGCAGACCACATCCACCTATTTCGAGTTCATCTATGTGGCACTGCTGCCCCTGCTGATGTTCACACCCGCCTTCATCTCCGGAGGATTGGTTATCGACCTCATTACCGAGGAGTTCGAGAAAAAGACCATTGACCTGCTACTGGTCGCTCCCATCTCACTGCTTGATGTGATCAATGGGAAAATCCTCCTCACCACGATCATCGCACCCATACAGTCCCTGGCCTGGATGCTGCTAATGATGGCGAATGACATAGTCATACATAACCCCATACAGATACTCGCACTGGTACTGGTCATCTCCTTTGTCCTGGTACTGGTGAGCAGTATCATATCGGTATGGTTCAGAGAACGAGGGGTGGGGCAGCTGTACTACTCACTGGTACTGATCGCCATGTTCCTTGCATCGTACCTGTTCACCAATTCGCCCCTCAACCTCGTGACACGGCTGAGCCTTCAGAGCATCTCAGTGCTTGGATCTATCGGCTGGATCATGCTGTATACCATGGTTGCCCTGGTCCTGTATGCCATGCTGCACCGGAGTGTGGGGAAATATAACAAGCTTTAAACAGTATGCAGAATATAGATAAAACCAATGCCTGCAAGGAATGTGATCCTGACCATCCTTATATTGATGTTTCTATGCACGCCGGTCCATGCTCCTAATTTTCAGTATGAGGAGATCTGGATACATCAGGGCACCTTTGACCTGGCGATCGGTGAACGGGCATCTGCAGAATACTATACCGTAAAGGTACATGACATACAGACCGAGGGAACTGATCCTTCTGCCAGACTTCTGGTTTATCTGAACAATAATTATAAGGAAATTTTCTTTACTGATGTTCTGGCCAACAATGAACATGTCTATGATGGTGAACTGAAGATCATTACCACTGGCATTGTAGAGGGGAAGGTTTCCATCGAGCTCTACACGCATGAATATGAGAAGGTGTGGATACTCGATGTTAACCGGACCAGATTGGGAGTGGATGAGATACTGGACATCACCGATGCCACGATCCTTGTCTCAAGTATAGAGGGGAACAATGTGATCCTTGAAGTGAACAACGATGGACTGAATAGTACGGACATATATGCGCAGGGGGTTGTCAGGAAATATTCAGAGCAGTTCATGGTGAGAGTCGTCTATGTGGACAGGGATACAGAAGAAGCGATCATAGAGGTGTATAGACCCGGGATCCCCGAACTCCAGATCAGGATCACAGGTATCAAGGACATCTACAACCAGGATGAGGATATACAGTTCGAAGCAGTTGTTGAGAACAAAGGAACCCTGCCTGTCAGGGGAATCACAGTCACCACCTCTTCCAGTAGCGGGAGTCTCGATGAACCCCATCAGACCGCACCGATCATAGACGCCTTCAGTGACCTCCAATTTCCTCTGAGCATCATACCTCCAACGACGCCCACAGGCAAGAACGTAACACTCAACGCCAGGGTAGAGGGATATGATCACAAAGGTAACGCATACTCGAACTCCACCATTCAGGAGATATATGTTAACCCGTATCTGTCCATCGCAAAAACCGTGGAACATGCACAGATCGCTCTTGAGAGTGCTGATGGTAAACCGGACCAGCTCAAGGTCCATCTTGCGGTCACGAACAGGGGAGATCTTGATACAACCATCCATGTGTTGGACCGTGTCCCGGCTTCGTTCCTGCATTCCGATATGCCATCTCTCGACTGGTCATTCGTAATCAGGGCATATTCCTCGGAGGATATCACCTACACAGCCATTCCCACCCATGCCGGTATTTTTGAACTCGACCCGGCAGTCGTGACATGGGATACCAGCGGTGGGACATACAGCATATCATCCAAGAGACTTAGTAACGTCTCTGTGGAGGGGACCCGACTTGTCGTTGAAAAGGTGTTGGACAGAGACGATATCTTTGTGGGAGAAAGCGTTGATCTCACCATCAGGATCCGCAATGAAGGCACCCGCGATGCAAACATCTCGTTCTCGGATTCCCTGCCACAGCAAGTTCAACTGATAGAGGGGAAGACCGGGTGGGATGGGCATCTCCCTTCGCAGGGTGTTATCGAACTCACATACACAGCAGAAGTAATACAGGAAGGAAACCTGGAACTTCCTGCGGTGGAGGTCAGTTATGAGGATGATGTAGGTCAGACGGGAATGGTGCGATCCAGTCCACTGATACTGCACACATACGAAAATACCATCGCGGCATCTGAAACACCGGGGACTGCGGAGGAGATACCATACGAAACGCCGATCACTGAACCCACCCGGTGGGGTATGACCAAATTCCTGGTATCCTCGTTCCTAACACTCTTTTGTGTACTTTCGATCGTACCCGTGACCCTATATTTATATATAACCAGAATACGTTAAATTATTGTAAGATAGGGAGACTCAAATGGACATATATGGACTTATCATATCGACATTGATCTTTGGTATCTTTTCCTTCCTTACTCTCTTTGCCCTCATCAATCTCTCATCCACCATGGCACTGCTGGTCCTGATCGGCCTGCCCCTGATCGTGATAATCGTCATGCCGGGTGTCGCAATATCGTTCCTGTCACATCAGCATGTCCTTCTTGCAGATGGTGCAGTACCCATAAACAACTACCACATCCTCCTGTTCATCTGGTCAACACTCACCGGCATCATCCTGTATACAGAGTTCCTGACATGGTACATGGTAAAAGCAAGACGACCTCGAAAAGATCAGAACGTTTCACAGGTGCCCGATAATGTCCGTAGCACTCTTGACCAGGTCATAAGACTTATCAGAGACAGTACAGAATTGATCAGGAATCGCTGACCAAATAAGCGCTATCACTCTTCTACATTGTAATAGTAGTACTCGCCTTTGGCTTTCTGCTCTCGATCCAGATGGGACCCTTTCTTGTTCACCCGCGGACGGGATGTATCCTCATCACGCCTGAAGGTGATGTCAAGG
>JAYEHR010000049.1:0-17667 GCA_034659615.1 Methanobacteriota archaeon
GTAATTATGATACTAATGACTTCAATAGATTTATATTCAATGTGTATAATATGTATAAATAAGTTTAAATTCGTACAACCAAATAATTTAAGCAGTGGAAATATCTGTAAGTCATAACTGATAGAATAGGAGCGAGGTTCGAAAATGTTTGATGGGGCAGTTTCTGAGAAAATATCAATGGAAGATGAAGCGAACAGGGTCAAGACCGGTATACCTGGTTTTGATGAACTGTGTGGGGGGGGGCTCATCCAGGACAGGACCTATCTGGTCACAGGTACCTCTGGTGCCGGTAAAACGATCTTTGCCATCCAATACATATACAACGGCATCACAAAATATGGGGAAAACGGTATCATCGTCGCTACTGAAGAACGACCCGAACAGATCCGGGAGAACGTCCTGAAATTCGGATGGGATCTCAAGGCCCTGGAAGACGAAGGTAAACTGGTGATCATCGATGCCTGCTCCACCAAGATCGGGATTCCCTCCCAGGAAAAATATGTAGATGTACGCCCCTTTGACATACGCTCCATGATGGACCAGATCATCGCTACTCAGGAAGAGGTCGATGCCAAGCGATGCCTGGTAGATTCCACAACATCGATCAGTTTCTATCTCCATGATCCCGCCAAGATCAGGGTGGAGCTCCTCAAACTCAGCACGACACTAGAAGTGATCGGCCTGACCTCACTTATGACCTGTGAGGTCGTGGATGAAGATAAACCTTCAAGATTTGGTGTGGAAAACTTCGTGACAGATGGTACGTTTGCACTCTATTACAGGATGCATGAGAATGTGAGGATGCGCAGCGTTGAGATCTACAAGATGCGGGGCTCAGACCATAGCAAGAAACTCCATCCCTATGATATAGAGAAGAATGGATTCGTCATTCACCCGCATGAAGAGGTCTACTCGTCATTCTGAATCATTATACATTAGGAGTCATTAGTGGTCATAGATCGGGAAACTCTTCCTCATGACCACACTCAATACATTTATAGATCACAAGTGCACGACCGAACTGATCGTGCCTCTTCATAACAGGATATCTCCATCGGTTCATCTTTCCTTCGCACAATGGGCATCGGTAGTTCATATATTCTCATCCCTCATATAATACATTTCATTTTATCAAATTGAAGCAGGAAGCCACTCATTTTAATGGGTGTTAGTTCACCAATATAACAGTTTCGTCAGAGGATTTCGATATTACATATTAATCAAGATCCTCGTTCCTTTGTCAATATTACTCATCATCCAACCCTGCTACTCGCTTTCTTTATCACCTCGACCAGAACCAATGTGACAAGTGCTACGCCCAGTGGAAGCATCCAGTCAGCCAGTCCCAGTGCCGTGAGCTCGAATATATCACGCAAGAAGGGAATGTACATGACACTCAACGTCAACATGAACGTGCTAAGCACTCCAAGCAACATCAGACGATTGGTCAGCAGTCCGACGTTCCAGATGGACCTCTCCAGTGACCGGAAAGCGAATGGAATGAACAGGATCATGCTCACGATGGTGGCAAAGGTGAGGGTCCTGGCCCTGCCAGTATTAGCAACAGGATCGCTCATCAGGAACACAAGGAAACATGCCAGTCCCATTACCAGGGCCACACTGATCACCAGCAACAGGTTCCGCCTATTCAGTATTCGCTCACTCCTGCTTCGTGGGGGTCTCTGCATGACATCGTCCCGGACCGGATCAAGACCCAGTGCAATGGCCGGCATGATCTCATCGAACATGTTTATGAACAGTATCTGCAGGGCCAATAGGGGTAGCAGTTCGAACCCCAGCAGGGTGATCCCCAGCAGAATGAGTATGACCTCGGTAAAGTTCCTGGAAACAAGGTAGCAGGTAAACTTCTCGATGTTCTCATAGATACCGCGGCCTCGTTTCACAGCCTCCACGATCGTAGCGAAATTATCATCCTGCAACACCATGACGCTGGACTCCTTTGCCACATCAGTTCCCTTGATACCCATGGCAATACCGATGTCCGCCTTCTTCAACGCCGGAGCATCATTTACACCGTCACCTGTCATTGCCACCACTTCCCCCAGATCCTGCAGAGCCCTGACGATCCTCAACTTCTGGTCAGGCATCACCCTGGCATACACAGTAATGTCATGTACAACGTCAGTGAACTCCGTATCCGAAAGAGATGATAGTTCATCGCCCGTAATCGCGCCATCGGCCACAATGCCTTTCAATTTCTCGCTCAGCCCATGGGAATCCACCGTGTTATCATCCAGACCCACTTTCCTGCCAATGGCCTGTGCCGTCTCTTCGTTATCCCCGGTGATCATCACGACCTTGATACCTGCTCTCCTGCACACCTCCACCGCTTCCTTTACCTCTGATCTCACCGGATCGATTATCGCAACAAGCCCAAGGAACGTCAGATCCTCCTCTGTCGTCTCGACAGTCCATGACTGTGGAAGTTCACGATACGCGATCCCAAGGACACGGTATGCTGAACTTGCAAGACGGCTATTGTCCTCCAGTATCGCCCGAATATCCTCCTCGCCAAGATCATGCGATCCGTCCATATCCTCCAAAGCAACGCAACGCTCAAGCACGAATTCCGGTGCGCCTTTGGTGAATGCCACCACCCCGCCGACTGTGGAATGTATGGTCGTCATCAGCTTACGTTCGGATGTGAACATGATCTCGTGTTGCTTTTCGTATTGCAGTTCAAGGTCATCCTTCCAGAGATCCGCCTTTGCGGCCGCAACCACCAGGGAGATCTCAGTGGGATCGCCTACAGCACCCCACTGTCCGCCTTTCTCCTCGATCATAGCGTTGTTGCACAGAGCCGCTGCCGTCAGGAGCAGGGAGACAGGACGGTATTTGCTGACATCGGATACCTCACCTCCCAAAACAAGATTCCCGTGTGGCTCATATCCAGATCCGGTGATATCGATCGATAGCCCATCAACAACAAGACACTCCACAGTCATCTCGTTCTTCGTCAGTGTCCCGGTCTTATCAGTACATATCACCGTCGTTGAGCCCAGCGTCTCGACACCCAGCATCTTTCGCACAATGGCCTGATGTCGTGCCATGTGGCGCATCCCATGGCCAAGGGTTATGGTCATTGTGAGAGGCAATCCCGCCGGTACGGAAGCAACCGCCAGGGCCAGGGCGATGATCAACATCTTTTCCATGGGTGCACCCGTGATGATCCCCAGCACCAGCGCCAGACCCGATGCCGTCAGGGCAATTGCAGCCAGTACCTTTGCAAGGCCATTGATCTTTTGCTGGAGAGGGGTCTTTCCCTCCTCTTCCTGGATCATCCCCGCAATACCCCCCAGCTTCGTCCGCATACCCGTTGCCGTGACAAGCGCCCTGCATTTCCCATGGACGATCTGGGTCCCTGCAAAAAGCAGATCGCCCTCTATCTTCTCCACGGAGACGCTCTCTCCTGTCAGTGAGGACTCATCCACTTTCAATCCTATCACATTAAAGAGAATAGCATCAGCAGGCACCCTATCACCGGTCTCCAGTACCAGCACATCCCCGACAACAACATCCCTTGTCGGTACCTGTAGTAGTTTCCCATCCCGAACCACCATGGTCGTTGGCCGGACGATGCCCTTCAGTGCTTCCATGGCCCTGTCTGCCTTATATTCCTGTATGAACCCCAGGATAATGACAAACCCTACGATGAACACAATAACCCAGAAATTGACGATCTCATCGATGGAAAGGGATAGCAAGGCAGCAGCCAGCAATACCCATACGATGAAGTTTGCAAACTGGCCCAGCAGTACACCAACAGGAGTGATCCTCTTCTTCTCTTCCAGCTCGTTGAAACCCTGGGTATCCAGCCTCCTGGCCGCCTCTATTCCTGAAAGTCCCTCTCTCGAACTCTCCAAGCGAGCAAAGACATCTGCCACATCTGCATCCTCATATTCCATTACAGTCCCCAAAAAATTAACATATTCTGTTATGCCCGGGATACTATTTCTTATTTTGCCTATCGGTATGCCTATCGGAATACCTATAGGAAATAACCTCTGGACCACAGGAACAGAAATCGACACTGTTGGGTCAACACGTGTATATACATAAATCCGCGACCATTCTGTGGAAAACAGAACCATCCCCTCGAATCCTGGAAATAGATCATAAGATACAGAACATTTCAGAAACACTGTGTGAAGACGATTTTAAAATGACCGGACCACGGGACGTTTCCTGCGATCAGATACCTAGATACATCCTTTTTTATCGATTACATACTATGGCAAACTATATCAACAAGAGCAACCTTGGGTACATACATACTTATCAAAGTGTATATCAATGAGTAGCAACAATATTACAATAGAAAGTGAGGTCCTCAACCTTGATAGATACTATCAATAATGGAACAACATGTCCCTCTGTCCTCGTCGTTGACGATGAGCCAGACAATGTTTCTCTGATGGAAGCATATCTGGCCTTAGATTATATCATAATTCCAGCTTATAGCGGAGAACAGGCTCTCGAGAAAGTGCAGACCGAAATACCGGACATTGTCCTTCTGGATATGATGATGCCAGGTATAAATGGACATGAGGTCTGTAAGACCCTTAGAAAGGATCCGCAAACCTGTGATATACCGATCGTGATGTTCAGTGCACTGGAAAAACGAGAGGGACATACAAAATGTCTGCGTGCGGGTGCAGACGCTTTCCTGGAAAAACCCATCGATGCGGTGCAACTGGTAAACACTATCCGTGCGTTGATAGAACGATCTGAAGCTAAATGAACGATTAGATGGTACTTACTCTCATACCCGTATCAGCTCCACCCATTTCCCTGATAATAAGAAGAAGATACAGCCAGTGCTGTATCAACATCCCTTTTCTTTGCGCTCGGTGATGTCCTGGATTACACCCTGATAATGGGTCACCACACCAGTCTCGTCGCGCTGAATGAAGGTCTTCTCCTCGACCCAACGTACATCCCCTGCCTTTGTGAGGATGCGATACTCCTTGATAAATGATGTCCCGCCTTCCTTGCACGTCTCGGAAAGTTCGATCTGGACATCCAGCAGATCATCCGGATGCACAATATCGCCGTACTGTATCCTGCCGGATGTGAAATCCTCCACCGTGTAGCCGAACCGTGTGACATTTTTCGACACGAACTCGGCTGGCCAGAGCTCTTTCTCACCCTCGGCGCCCGCCTTCCACAGGAAAGCGACTATTGGACCACTATTGATGATCGTCTCAAGCGCCTCCTGTCTGGTAAGTAACTCAGCCTGCCTCTTCTCGGCCTCCTCCAATGCCATCTCACTTCTCTTACGCTCGGTGATATCAAGGACGATGCCCTGGTAATGGGTCACCTCGCCGGACTCGTTACGCTGGATGAAGGTCCTCTCCTCGACCCAGTGCACCTCTCCACTCCTTGTGATGATACGATACTGCTGAGAGAAATCTTCATATCCACTATCACATCGCCTGGCAAGTTCCGTTTTGACCATCTCCAGATCATCCGGATGTACCAGATCTCCATAGACAATGCGTCCCATCACGAAATCCTCTGCCGTGTATCCAAGCCTCTCCACGTTCTCGGATGCATAGTCAGCAGGCCAGAACTCCTCTGCTCTCCACAAAAAGACCATCACAGGACTATTGTTGATGATCGTATGTAGATATTCCTCTCTTTTGTGTGCCTCATGAAGAGCTATCTCATTGTTCTTCTGGTCCGTGATATCAAATATAGTACCCTGGTAATGAGTTACTTCGCCCTTATCATTACGCTGGATATAGGTCCGTTCATTGACCCAACGCACATCTTTTGACCCCAGTACTATCCTGTACTCTTGATCAAAGTAATCACTGCCTTCCCGGCGACGCTTGTTAAGCTCGCTCTGGACCTGGTCCAGATCTTCTGGATACACAATATCCGCATAGGAAAGCCTGCCGGAGGTGAAATCTTCAACACTGTATCCAAGCAAGGTCACATTCTCTGACACGAACTCAACAGGCCATTGTTCGTTCTCCGTACCCTCTGCTTCCCACTGGAAAACGATCACAGGACTGTTATTGATCACCGTCTCCAGTACTTGTTGTCGCTCCAATGCAGTAGCCAGCATCTTTCCGGTCGTGCTGGAGCGACCTTCTTTCTTTGATTCATTTGGATCCATTGTTATTGCCCCCTGTTACGATTGCGTTTCTGGTTCCGTATTAATTTTTATCTGCTATATATGTTTATAGCCCTACATTAAGTACTTATCGAAATGTTTATCCATTTTGGACAGATATCTGTTTTATCCCGATGACCATCTTCAGCAATACCGGAGAGACAAACAGGGAAACAGCCACCATAAGAACGATCGCAGAGAACATTTCGTCTGTTACGATCCCCATCTCTCTGCCTATGGATATAACCACAAGTTCAACGCCCGCCCGTGCCATCAGGCCGGTACCGAATATAAGACTGTCATGATTGTCGAAACCGATCATTCTGGCACCCGCGAACCCGCCTAACAGTTTACCCAGCAGTGCCATCAGGACCACCAGTACCGTGAACATGCCGATAGAATGCAAGGTTGCCGGATCGATGGAAAGTCCGATGTATGCAAAGAAGATAGGAACGAATATACCGTAGGCTACCCCCGATACCTTGCTCTGGACATTCTCGATCTTGGCAAGAGGTATATCCGACAGGAGGACCCCTCCAACGAACGCCCCGATCACAGCATGCAGACCCATTAACTCTGCAAAATAAGCCGAGAAAAGGGCCACGATAACCACGAATGCAAAGAGGGATTCCTTGACACGCATTCGGTGGATATAGGTGAAGAGACGGGGAAACACATAATGCCCCAGTAATGCCATCACAACTATGAAGAACACCAATTTGCCTGCGATCACCAGTATCTGCATCATTGATGGAATTTGCTCATACTGGACCATGGTCACAACTATCGAAAGCAGAAAGATGCCGATGATATCATCGAATATTGCGGTTGTCAGCATCATCGTACCGGGTTTGCTGGACAGATAATCCATATCGACCAGTGTCTTGACAACCACGCCTATGCTCGTCGGGCTGAAGGCAACGCCCATGAACATACTTGCCAGGAAACCCAGATCAAAATACCATCCCAGCAGGAACCCGGAGGCAAAGGCCACCAGGACCTGGAACAATGTTGCAACCATTGCTTTTTTTGAAGATGCCTTCAGATCACGAAGGTGGACTTCTCTGTATCCGGCAGTGAACAGCAGGAAGATAGCACCCAGCTCGGCGAGGAACGAAAGCACCTCTGTGTTATCCTGTATAAGGAAAAACCCCAGGACCAGACCGGTAAGGACCTCCCCCAGAATTGAGGGAAACCCCACACGCTCAACCAATTCACCAAGGACCTTTGCCAGAAGGAGTACCAGCAGGACCTGGAACAGGACTTCCATTAATCAATGCTCCTGATCCGGCATATCTCCTTTATGATGTCCCGTTTGGAGATCATACCCACCAATTTCCCATCATCCACAACGCAGAACCGATCGATCCTGTGTTTGATCATGAGCTCAGCTGCATCACAAAGGTTGGTATCAGAAGATATGGTCACCGGATGAGGGATCATTACTCCTCTGGCATCCTCCCCAATAGACCGCACGGCCATCAGATGAGTATGGTGAACACGCGGCATTCTGCTCACCAGCAGTACCTGCAGGATGATATTCTGATCGATGATACCCACCAACTCGTTGTCAGCACGCACCACGGGATAAGTGTGGTAGTAATATTGATCGAACACCTCAATGATCATCTCTATCGGATCATCCTCTGCAAGCGTGATCACATCTGTGGACATGATCATGCTGATGCAGACAGCCGAACAGTCTTCCTGAAGCGATCTCTGATCTTTGCCCCTACTTTTTACTACTGGATCCTGGTGCCCAGAACCTGAGATACTAGCCATACAATGCACCCGTATCAGGATAGGACGTCATCATACAAATAAACTATTCATCATACCCATCGGGCATCAGTCATGGTTGACTATGGACACATTGATCGCTATACCACTTCGCTGGGCATACTCGTTGATACGCTTCATCGAATGAGGGATTATCCCTCCACTGGTGAGGATCAGGCATCGCTTGCCGCAGAGAGCCATTAGCAATGTCCTGTCGATCACGCCCGCCGAGATCTGGATCGGGATCTGATACTCCTCTGCGAGCACCTTGCTATGTTTACCCATGGCTCCGATCACTGCGATCTCCTCTGTTTCCATGATACGCTGGAACCCGGCAGGATCATATCGTTCCATATCATAGATGGCAATACCGCCAGCTTTGATACCGTGACGGGCCACCTCGACAACCGCCCTTCCGTCAAAATGAATATGCAACACCCGTGCATTGACCGCTTCATAGGGAGATTGGAGGGCATACTCACCATGCAGGACACCCAGGTTCAGTACATCCCCCTCCCGGGTCTCCGGGGGTACCTCCACCCACATCAGTTCAGGAGGTTCCAGGGTATCAACCAGCTCTGGAACGCTTGTGGGGTGCTGGCTGGGCTTTGCAAGACCTCGTCGTTCGATCTCATGATAGATATCAAGAGTAACAGGTGACTTCAGGTGCGCTTCCCGTATCAGATCAGGGTCATTGAACGCCTGATCTGGTGTGCCCTCACCGATCACCTCTCCTTTAGCCATGAAATAAAGATAATCCGCCCAGTTGTGCGCAAGGTCCACATCATGAGTAGAAATGATCAGCGTAGTCCCACTATCGTTGAGCGCATTCAACACATCCAGCAGCTCGTCCGCACCCACTGGATCAAGGTTCGCAAGAGGCTCGTCCAGTATGATGACCTCCGGATCCATTGCCACAACGCCCGCTATAGCCACCCGTTTCTTCTGTCCCCCACTCAGATGGTGCGGAGGCTTGCCCTCCAGGTCTGTCAGCCCGAAATACTCCAGGGTCTCGGTCACCTTTTCTCGGACCCTCTCCTCACTGTATCCAAGATTGGTGGGACCGAACGCAACATCCTGATAGACTGTGGGTGCAAAGATCTGATCGTCAGAGTTCTGGAACACGATGCCCACGTTCTTGCGAATATCACGCAAGGACTTGCGATCATATCCCAATTGGTTGCCATTGAAGAGTATACGCCCCTCTTTGGGTTTTATCGTTCCGTTGAGCAACATGAAAAGCGTGGACTTGCCTGAGCCATTGCGTCCTACAAAAGCTGTCTTCTTGCCCCTCATGATCTCTATATCCACACCTCTGATCGCCGTTGTCCCATCGGGATAGGAATATTTCAGATCTTTCGTTTCAAGGATCGTCATCATCATACCTCAAATAATTATAACATTGCGTGTGGTATACCATACCGATGTTATCACAACAACATACAGACATGTCAACATCATCTCATTGATCCTGAGAGGTCTTTTCTCCTCAAAGAAGACCAGTTTCCCATCATAGCATCGTGAGTTCATGGACACGAAGATCTTTTCTCCCTGTTCCCAGGATCTCAGGAAAAGAGTGGTACAAAGCATCGCAAGGGACCGGAGCGATGTCCGCCAGTCCCGATAACCCAGGCGAACGTTCTGTGCATACCTGATCCCCCATGCAACCTCCAGGAACACAAAGATGTACCGGTACATCATCATCGAGATCTCAATGAAGGAATCGGGCAACTTCGTCGCCTTGAGCACAGAGAACAGTTCGACCATAGGTGTGGTGAGGGCCAGGAAGAACAGGCACGACATCCCGCTCAGGGTCCTTGCCAGTACCAGCAATGCCATATTGAGCCCACCTGTGTTGATGGCAAACCGATATCCATGGATATCGAACCCGAATAGTTCCCCACCAGTTCCAAAAAAGAAGGCAATGACAACTACACTGAGCAGCACGAATACCGCTGGGGCTGAGAGAAGCTTTAGATAGAAGCGGCCTGGAATTGCTCCAAGGAACACCGTTGCAAGGGACATGGATAATGCTATGAGAAGGGGGGTAATGGGGGAGACGGACGATACGCCCATCAACAACCCAAAGGACACTACCCCTATCTTGAGATAGTTGTTGCTGTATCTCAGAGGACTCAGAAGGGCGTAATCATCAAGAATATTTGTCATATGGATCGGCTACCAGTCGTTCGTTTTTCAATGTTAAGATGCAATGTATCAAAAAATAGGAAAAATAGAAAAGGATCAGTTGGCCTGACCTTTCCCCTTGTAGTAGCCAAAGAAGTAACCTATGACTATAGCTCCGATGGCTGCCTGCAGTGCAAAGAGCAGACTTTCGGTCTCGCCACCAGGTGGTTCGAATTTGAGATTTGAGAACCATGTATCTTCTGCCCAGGGTTCGTAGGTACCACCCGTCAGATCGGCTATAACATCCTCAGCCTGTCCGTCCGCACCACCGAACTCCGAATCCGGATGTGCAGCCATACCATAGAAGAATGATGCTACGAACAGTACGGCGATGACTCCGAAAATGACCTCTCCTTTCATGACATTGCCCCCTTGAGCTTGCTGAGTGTTGCGTCAGAGATCACTTTCAGCTCTACAAGGGAATCGCTCTTGACCTGGACCACATACTTGAATATCAGGGCAGTCAGGGCCCCTTCCATGATAGCGAGGGGGACCTGGGTGGTCGCAAAGACCAATGCAAAGGCCTTGAACGATGCCATCACTCCTCCAACCTCTGCGGGGAACGCCAGCGCCAGCTCAAGGGATGTTACCACATACGTTACCCAGTCTGCAAATGTCGCTGCCAGGAATACGACAACATAGAAATTGATGTTCGCCTTCATACCGGCCTTGTAGATAACATACGCAACCACGGGACCTGCTATTGCCATGGAGAACGCGTTCGCACCCAGGGTGGTAAGGCCACCATGAGCCAGGAACAGTGCCTGGTACAGCAGGACGATCGTCCCGAGAACCGCAGTTATGGCAGGACCGAACAGGATAGCTGCCATTCCCGTACCCGTTGGGTGGGAGGAACTACCCGTGACCGAGGGCATCTTAAGAGATGATAGTACGAATATGAACGCTCCGGCCACAGCAAGCAGGGGCACAAGCTCCCGGTGTTCTTTTACGATGTTGTTCAACTTATACATACCATACATGATCACAGGGATCGATATGGCAAACCATATCTGCCACCAGGGACCAGGCAGAAATCCTTCGAATATATGCATTGTTATTACACTCCGTTCTTTTGATCAATGTGTTGTATAATCAAGTTAGCTTGACTACGGGATAGTGGGGTATTTTAATATAAAAGGGTGTGGATACCAAATGTTACCTATATGGATCACAACACATAGATAGGCCATCAATATACCATTCCAATACGATCGATATATCCCGGATACTATCAAAGCTGATCCTTACATCATCCAGTCCCCAACACAAAAAAGGTTGTCCTCACCGGACGATCATGAGGCAATGGAGTATAGACCCTGCTACGGGTGGCTCGGACACCGTGCCTCCTGCGATACGCTCATCCGGATAGCCGAACCTCTCGCACACATAGATACGGGCATCGATCTCCAGTTCGCGGAGTACGGACACGACCTCGGACACCCCAAAGGATACAGCCGGCAGCATGAATATGTTCTTCCCGAGCCCCAGTTCCTGGACCAGCAACTTGCGTGCTGGTGTCGGATCCCGCCCATGCGCCGTGATCGCAGCCAGGTTCGTCATGCTCACACCCAGACGCGAGCACGCCGCCTGCAGGGACGAGATGCCCGGGATGATGATATCGTCCTCACCGGCAAACTTGCCCAGTCCCGAGAACATGGGATCCCCGGTGGAAAGCACCACTGCATCACGGGGCAGCAGGTGCAGCTTCCGGTAGTTCTCGATCTCATGCACAGCCCCCTCTATATATGGCTCTGCCAGCTCTATGGAACGTCCTGAACCATAGACCACTGATGCATTGCGTATCGCCTCGATCGCCTCCTGAGTCAGCATGTTCGGACCGACTCCCACACCTGCTATGATCATTCGCTCGCCCCGCTGTCCATCAGCACGGTACCATCCCTATCCACGACCACGATCCTGGCTCCGTTGCTTTTTGTAACCGTATCCTGGAAGGCACGTTCAAGACGCACGTTTCCCGGATCCTGCTCGAGCATCTCCACCACTGTGGCGAACCCGCTATCCTGCAACATCTCAGGATCGCCCCATTTCAGAATCAGTCCGGGCAATCCACAGATGACGACATCACCTGATGCAGCCTCCAGTGCCTCAGAGATGCGGCTTCCGGCCAGCACCACTGTATGATCCGGGAACAGCATGGTAGAATAGCGAATACCGATACGTCCGGTGGTCAGGACCACCCTTGAAGAGTGGCGTATCAGGTCACCCTTCATCTCTCCCAGATGGTCGTTCCAGGGCTCCACAAATCCGGTGGTCCCCAGCACGGATATACCATCGACCACACCGATACGGCTGTTGAGCGTCTTCTTTGCGATCTCCTTCCCCCGGGGGAGGGATATCTCCACATTCACTCCGGCAATACCCAGCTCCTCGACCGCCTCGGCCACAGCATCCCTGATCTGTTGCATTGGCCCGGGATTGATAGCAGGGAACCCTTTCTTCACCTGCAGACCTCCGCGCGTCACGATCCCGATACCCTCACCTGCCGTGATGTTGATCCTGTCGGATTCAGTGGCATGGGCCTCGAACTCGAGCCCACGGGTAATATCGGATTCATGATCGTTCTGGAGCTTGACAACCACAGCATACCCCTCTGCAGTCGTTACATCCATATGTGCCCGCAGACCCACCGGCGTCGGTACCGATACCCTGTGGATGGCCTTCTTCAGGGAGAGGACGGCTGCTTTGGCAGCCGCTGCAGCTGTTGTACCGGTGGTATACCCCCGCCTCAACACCGAGCCATCGCTCAGGACCACCATCATACCGGTCCTGATACCCTCTTCGAGCTCATCACGCAGCATACTTGAGAGCTGTATCCATTCATCCGGGACCTTTGATCTGTTCACTGGATCTATCATTTGCATTTTATTCCACATTATTTGGTTATAAAAGTAGCGACGGTATCAACCTGTCCTCTTGAAAAGCTTGTCCAGCTCACCCCTGGTGAACGAGATCATGGTGGGACGCCCATGCGGGCAGGTATATGGGTTCGCGGTGCTGTCGAGCTGTTGGATGAGATCCTCCATCTGTTCCCGACTGCACGTCGCACCTGCCTTGATCGCACTCCGGCAGGCCATACTCTTGCACAGATGGTCATGGATACCGGTATCATCCCGTATCCGGCCAGCGGCCAGGATATCGGATATGATATCATGGACAATGTCAGGATCCTCGATCCTGCCCAGTATATCGGGTACGGTCGTCACAACGTATGTATTGGGCCCGAACTCCGAAAGAGAGAACCCCAGTTCCTCAAGATAGGGGATATATTCCTCCATCAGCACAATCTCCTTTGCGCTGAGTTGCAGGGTCACTGGTATGATCAGTTCCTGCCACCCGGCGCTTGTCCTCTGGCACACCTGCTCATACATGACCCTCTCGTGTGCCGCATGCTGGTCAATGAGCATAAAGCCATCCGCCACCTCAGCCACGATGTAGAGCTCATTCACCTGCCCGATGATCCTTGCCTCGCTCAACTGGGTGGGAGCCCTGTCAGACGTGGGTGATCCCAGCCCACCACGCTGTGATCGCTTGAGCCGCCGCTCGGTATCCCTGGCAGGTGCATGATACGCCTCGCCTGCCTCCCTGGCAACCGGAACTGATGGCTCTGCCGCAGCCGTTCCATCCAGGGATGCCTGGACCGATGACCGTTCCGGAACCTGCGCCTCCGGCATAAGGTCCTCATTTCTGAGCGCCTCCTCGACGACATGAGTGATGGTATCCAGGATCTCATGCTCATGGCTGAGTCGCACCTCTCTCTTTGTGGGATGGACATTCACATCCACCTGTACAGGATCGACATCTATGTCCATCACCACCACCGGGTACCGACCCCTGGGGATGAGGGTATAATATCCCAGCCTCACCGCATTGCTGATATCCCGGGACGTAATCGGTCTCCCGTTTATGAACAGGTACTGAAGGTCAGTGCTCCCCCGCGTCATTTCCGGTCTCGATACATATCCGGAGATGGACACCGATTGAGAACCGCCCCGAACCCCTATCATGAGCCGTGCAACATCCTTCCCGAGCAGATGGACCATCGTATCGAACAACTTCCCTGATGCCGGGGACCGGAGGATGACCTTTCCCTCACTGACCAGAGTAAAGGACACGTTCGGGTTACCCAGGCAGTGGCGTATCAACACATCCGTGATGTGCGCCAGTTCTGTGCGCCTGCTTCTGAGATATTTTTTCCGTACAGGGGTGTTGTAGAACAGGTCCCGCACATACACACTCGTCCCCACCGGCGCACCGGTATCGGAGATCTCCTTGACCATACCGTTTAGGACCAGCGCCCTGACCCCGGTCACCGCACCCTTCAAGCAGCTGATGAGCTCCACCTTTGCTATCGCAGCGATGGATGAGAGGGCCTCACCCCGAAATCCAAGGGTGGCCACCGTTTCGAGATCGTTCGCGTCCCTGATCTTGCTGGTCGAATGCCTGCTAAAAGCGACCTCCACATCATCCCTGCTCATGCCCGAACCGTTATCGATCACAGCCACCAACTTCGAGCCAAACCCCTCTATTTCCACTCGAACATCCGTGGCCCCAGCGTCCAGGCAATTGTCAAGGAGTTCCTTTACCACTGAGGCTGGGCGCTCGACCACCTCTCCTGCTGCTATTTTATTGATAGTCGTCTCATCGAGCATATGTATACAGGACTGTTCTGCATCTGACATTATTGATCATCTCCGGAACTATTGGCTTTCTTCTGCAATTCGTATAAACGGTTCAGGGCATCCAGGGGTGTTAGCTGGTTAATGTCGAGACACTTTAACTCCTCGACCGTGGGATCCAGCTGTTTGGACGTATGGGAACTGTCCGCGTCGAACAGCACCATCTGGGTATATCGGGCATCCCTCTTTCGGCGGGCCTCCACCCCACTCTCCTTGCTTATGATGCTCTCGTTCTCGATATCATCCAGTATCTCTCCCGCCCGCAGGGTCACCTGGCGGGGTACACCTGCCAGCCGTGCCACATGGATCCCATAGCTCCTGTCCGTGGCACCGGGCACGATCTTGCGCAGGAAGACGAGATCGTCCCCATCCTCTTTCACAGCGATGTGGTAGTTCTTCACCCGGTCCAGGCTGGATGCGATCTCAGTGAGCTGGTGGTAATGGGTGGCGAACATGGAACGCACACCGAGCCTGCCCTTGTTGTGTATATATTCGACCACCGCCTTTGCAATGCTGTAACCGTCATACGTGCTGGTACCCCTGCCGATCTCATCGAGCAGGACCAGGCTTTTCGGGGTCGCATTGTTCAGGATATTGGCCAGTTCCACCATCTCCACCATGAACGTGCTCTGCCCGCTTGCCAGGTCATCGAAGGCCCCGACCCTGGTGAACACGCGATCCACGATACCGATGGATGCATGGGACGCAGGTACGAACGAGCCTGCCTGTGCCATGATAACGATCAGCGCGACCTGGCGCATGTAGGTGGACTTACCCGCCATGTTGGGACCAGTGATCAGCAGGAACTGCTCTTTACTGCAATCCATCTGTGCATCATTGGGCACAAACCCTCCCGGGACCGAATGCTCCACAACCGGGTGGCGACTGTCACTGATCACTATGCGGCAGTCATCGGTGATGCCTGGCCTGACATAATTATTGTTCACCGCCACCTCCGCAAGGTCCACAAGTACATCGAATTCCCCGACCAGTACAGCCGTTTGCTGGAGTGCACGCGAGTGGGCAGCTACCATAGCACTGATCTGGGAGAACAGATCGTATTCCAGGGCCGCGATATTCTCGTCGGCAGAGAGGATGATCCCTTCCTTTTCCTTGAGTTCGGGAGTATAGAACCGCTCGGAGTTGGTCAGGGTCTGCTTCCTGATATAATCATCAGGGACCTGGGATATGTTGGCCTTGGTCACCTCGAGGTAGTACCCGAATACCCTGTTGTACCCAACCTTGAGCGACTTGATCCCGGTCCTGGTGCGCTCCTTGTGCTGGAATGATGCGATCCATTCCTTGCTGTGCGTGGACATGTCCTTGATCTCGTCAAGTTCCTTGCTGTACCCGGCCCGGATCATACCTCCATCCCGCACACTGACCGGCGGCTCGTCCACGATCCCGTGCCCGATCAGGTCCACCAGTTCCTCCAGTTCTAAAAACCCTGCAAGTTCCTCTCTGATATCAGTGAGCAACTGCGAGTGGGCACCGTTACCCAAACAACCAATGATCACAGGGACCACCTCCAGGGATCGTTTCAATGCCACAAGGTCCCTGGCATTGGAATTACCATATACGATCCTGCCGATCAGGCGTTCGATGTCGCGAACATAGGACAGGTGGGAGCGTACATCAAAGCGCAGTAACGTATCATTGGCCAGTTCCTCCACCGCATCAAGACGGACATTGATGGAGTCCACGTCGATCAGCGGTTTGGTCAGCCATTTCTGGAGCAGCCTTCGTCCCATGGGCGTCCTGGTCTCATCCAGCACCCGTAACAGGGACGTATCGTGTCCCTCATCCCGCACGTTCCTGACGATCTCAAGGTTGCGCAGGGTGATGGAATCCAGTATCATGAAGTCGGATTCGGAGTATGTGGTCAGCGTCTGGACGTGTTCCAGCTGACGCATCTGTGTGCTGAGCGCATATTCAAGGGCCGCTCCCGCCGAGGATATCGCCCAGGGCAATCCCTCACATCCCATACCCTCCAGAGTGGAGACACCGAAATGTTGCTGCAACCGCTCCTTTGCCTCTTTTAGACCAAAGGCGTCCTCTTCGAACTCGTGGACGATCAGTTTCAATCCCTCCAGCCGCTCCACAAGGCCCAAGTTGCCGATCAGCGACGATGGCAGGATGCACTCGGCAGGCCTCATGCGTGCAGCCTCACTGGCGATACTGTCAAAGGGTGGCGCGTCACGCACCTGCGTTGTCAGGAACTCGCCTGTGGACACGTCCAGGAACGAGACACCGAAATCCCCGTCCTCGCCAGCCACCGCCATGAGATAGTTATTGGCAGCATCGGAGAACATGGACGAGTCAATGGCAGTTCCTGGCGTGACCACCCGCACAACGCCCCTCTTGACAACTCCCTTTGCCTGTTTGGGGTCCTCCAGCTGCTCACAGATGGCCACCTTGTAGCCTTTCTTGATCAGGCGCGGCAGATAGGTATCAATGGCATGGTACGGGATACCTGCAAGCGGCATCTTCTCACCATCCTTGCCCTTACCACGGGTGGTGAGGGTGATCTCCAGCTCTTGGGCGATGGTTTTTGCGTCCTCGCCAAAGGATTCATAGAAATCGCCCATCCTAAAGAAGATCAGTGCATCTGGATGGTCCTTCTTGGCCCCATAGTACTGTTGCATGGCAGGGGTTGGTTTGTTCATTGTCACTCCGCGGTGGAAATAGGTCTGGGAGGATTATCTATTTGTTGGTATTTTTGTGTTTGCATTGGAGACAGTATCTCCGAAAGATTTCCTACACTTTTTGACCTGAACTCCATTTTTGTCCAAGATCTTCTATAATACCTTTATTTCAACAGGAAATCGGAACATTTATACATTATTAGTATATACATAGTAT
>JAYEHR010000050.1:0-17560 GCA_034659615.1 Methanobacteriota archaeon
TTCTTCGTTTTGACATGTTGTCCATCCCTGGTTAGTGGTAGATGTATGATGTGGTCCTGAGCATTACCAGACCTCAAGTTCCTGTTCGACCTTGTTCATCCACCTGCAAACAATATCCATGATCATTTTCTTAAGGTATTCCTTGTCCTTCATCATGTAGATATATGAATATCCTCCACCATCAAGGTTCTTCTGTGATTTGACAAGTATGTCCTTTTCGGTAAGTTTCTTGACCGACCTCTGTATCGTTGAGAGTTCCAGGCCAGTTCCCTTTGAGATGGAATCCGTATTGAACCATTCATCGGATTCGGTCAGGAAATATTCTGTGATCTGCATATCCGCTCTGGTAAGGTTCAGGGCACATTTGATCACATCACTTATTTTGAATTCCTTGCAGGCAAAGTCTATCATTGTGGAAACCTCTGGCATTGGAGATATAGGCAGTACTGTTATATCATAGCAGTATATATATACGTTATTAAGTGCGGATATCCTTGCCATGATTACCACAGTACTGGAAGGATCATTCGATCAGTTGCATGCTGGTAGATAGGTTGGTAGGTAGATAGATCGGCAGGCAGGATGATCAAAAGCTCGCTACCCCCTGTTAAAGATATATTTATCTATTATGCACCATATGTGGATTGCAGGAGATATTTATGAGCACACGCAAGTATATGCTTGGAAACGCCGCCATTGCACGCGGCATTGTTGAAGGAGGGGCGCGGGTCATCTCGGGATATCCCGGTACTCCCTCATCAGAGATCGTGGATACCCTGTCCGCAATGGAAGATCGCAATTTCTATGTTGAATGGTCTGTCAATGAAAAGGTGGCCATGGAAGTTGCAGCCGGGTCTGCTATGTCCGGTATCCGTTCTGTTGTAACGATGAAGCATGTCGGTCTAAATGTTGCGGCTGATCCTCTGATGACGCTGGCATACACGGGCGTGAAGGGCGGTATGGTCGTGATCGTTGCTGATGACCCGTCATGTCATTCCTCCCAGAACGAACAGGACAGCCGGCGATATGCACAGTTCTCACTATTACCGTGTCTGGACCCCTCCACATCACAGGAAGCAAAGGACATGATCCCGTATGCCTTTGAACTATCCGAGAAGTTCGAGGTCCCTGTACTGTTCAGGCCCACCACACGAATATGTCATGGAAAATCCGATATTGAACCCGGGGAGATCCATGATCCCCAAAGGGATGCGAATTTTGAAAAGGACCCTTCCCGCTGGGTCATGGTCCCGTCCAATGCTCGGCAGCGTCATCCGCACCTGCTTGGTATTCAGGAGGGTATAGGCAGGGAACTGGAACGTTCCCCCTGGAATGAACTGCTGATCGCCGAGAATGCAACGATAGGCATTATTGCATCAGGGATCGCATCCGTCTATGCCAGGGAGGCCATTGAGAAGCTCAATGTATCGGTATCGCTGCTCAAGATCGGCACATTCCCGGTCCCGGAGGGGATGATCCGTCAGCTCTATGATAACGTGGATACGGTCCTTGTGATCGAGGAGCTGGAACCCATTGTTGAGGACCGTTGCAAGATCATCGCGCACGAGACGGGTGCGGATGTCAGGATCATAGGGAAGGGCGATGGCACTGTTCCACGTGAGGGAGAGCTCAACATCGACCTGTGTGAAAGAGCAATCGCAGATGTCGCTGGCCTGGAAATTGACGATATGCCCGAATCCGTATATGAGCTGGAACTGCCAGCCCGCCCCCCTGCAATGTGTCCGGGATGCTCCCACCGTGGAGCCTTCTATGCCATGAAAAAAGCGTTCGGTCCAAATGCCATCTTCCCCAGTGATATCGGTTGCTATACCCTTGGTATCCAGAGCGGCACGGTGGACACGACCCTGTGTATGGGTGCAAGTATCACGGTCGCCTCTGGCATATACAATGCCGGTGAGACCCGTCCGATATGCTGTTCCATCGGTGATTCCACCTTCTTCCATACCGGAATGAACGGTCTGCTCAATGCCATCTACAACAAGGCGAACATCACTGTCGCGATCCTGGATAACCGTATCACAGCCATGACAGGTCATCAGCCAAACCCCGGAATGGGAAAGACTGCAACCGGTGACCCGACCACGGAGATCTCCATTGAAAAGCTCTGCAGAGGACTTGGGGCAGAGTTTGTGGAAGTGGTGGATCCCTATGACCTGTCCGCAACAGAGGACATATTCCGGCGTGCAAAGGATTATGAGGGCACAGCGGTCGTCATCACGAACAGACCGTGTGTCATTTCAGCACGTCGCTCAGGCATTCGTATGAAACCCTACACCGTTGACACTGACAAGTGTATCGGATGCCGACAGTGTGTCAATCTGGGCTGCCCTAGCATAGAATATGACAAAACAACATCACTCGCGAAGATATCTGCCACATGTACCGGTTGCGGGGTGTGCGCCCAGATCTGCAAGTTCGATGCGATCGTGGAGGTGGAAAAATGAGTACGAATGGGGGCGATGGCTTCGATCTTCTGATATCAGGTATAGGAGGACAGGGTACGATACTGGCATCAGACATTATTGGCAGGGCTTCGGTACTCGAAGGTTTCTCCATCAGGGCTGCCGAGACCCACGGCATGGCACAGCGTGGAGGATCTGTTGTCAACCATATCCGGATCGGTTGTGATCTGGGTACGATGATCCCTCTTAAGGGTGCCAGTGGTATTATAGCACTTGAACCGGTAGAAGCCGCGCGATATATCGATCAACTATCCGACAACGGCGTGCTGGTGATGAACACCGAACCGGTCTATCCTGTGACCGTGACCTCAGGAAATTCGGAGTATCCGGATGTAACGAAGATCATCGAGTCTCTTGAGAAGGACCACCGTGTGATCGCGTTCAATGCATCGGAAATGGCAACGAAGGCAGGTGCTGTACAGGCGATGAATGTCGTGATGGTCGGTGCGATATCCAAATTTCTTCCCATCGACAAGTCTGTCCTGCTGGCATGCATAAAAGAGATGGTCCCACCAAAGACGATCGACGTGAACATAAAGGCCTTTGAGATGGGAAGAAGTGCGGTCGATCTCTGACCGCCCCAAAAAAGTCATGAAAACCCCACCAGCTTCATGTATCAGAGTTCCATGTATCAGATACCGATAATTGACTTCGATCTTGACCACACCCTCGATTGTGGACAGGTATTCAGATGGGAAAAGAAGGATGACTTGTGGGTGGGTGTGGTACGTGGCAGTGTTGTCCGTGTCCGCCAGGACACTGGAGCGGATGTCCTGTGGGTAGACAGCGATCTTCCCGAGGTTGCCGTCAGACGGTACTTCAGACTGGATGACGGTCTCTCGCATATCCTCTCACAGATCAACAGGGACCAGTACATCAATGCCGCCATACAGCGATATCGCGGTCTGCATCTCATACGGCAGGAGCCCTGGGAATGCCTGATATCGTATATGCTCGCCACGGCATCCAACATTCCCCGGATCAAGAAAGGTATCTCCATGTTATGCCAGATCCTCGGTAACGAGATCGAGACAGATCATTACAGTTTTCCTGATGCGAGCATCCTGGCCAGTGCCTGTGAAGATGACATCTCTGATTGCAAGCTGGGATTTCGTGCATCAAGGATCATAAAGGCCGCAGGCCTGGTGGCAGAGGGAGAACTGGACCTGGATGCAACAGTTCGTCTCGACTATCATGAAGCAAAACAACAACTCATGCTGGTCAAAGGCATCGGTGAGAAAGTGGCGGATTGCGTGCTGCTGTTCGCCTTTGATAAAATGGAAGCATTCCCGGTAGATACTCATGTTGAACAGGTAGTACGCTCGTACTATGGTGACGATGAGTTCTTCGGAGGCACAGTTACAAAGATGAAGATCGGAGAATGGGGCAGATCCTATTTTGGAAATTACTGTGGTTATGCACAACAGTATCTATTTTATGGGAAAAGGCTTGAGGGGATCCGGTCAGACATTCGTTGATGGTATCCGGACACGGTCGAAGGGGTCCTGCGCTGCTGAAGGTGCAATGGGGTATTGTTATTGTGAATAATTGCATATGTATCTGTGAGTGCCCCCGGTCACAGCCACGTTCTGAGATATGACCGCAATGCCTTATCATCCATCCTGCAGATGTCCTCATCCTGCAGGATCTTAACCTCTTCATTAATGCTTCGTGAGATATGCTTGCCCAGGGAGCACTCTGTAAGCTTTGCATCCAAAAGGGAAGCAGCATCCCGAAAATTGCGAGGCAGTTCGACCACATATCGTCCATCTTCGATGTACATGGTATAAACGTCATCGTTGTTCTCGTACATCGAGAGGAAGTTCTCTGCATGTCTGTGTACCCACACCGGAGGACCGGGATGTTTCCGAATATTGGGCAGTGTTGCGGACTCCAGCTCGATCAACAGGATAGCTCGACCAGCATCACCCAGTGTCCCACTTTTCAGTACCCTGAACTCATTCTTCTCCAGCATCGATACGACAGAATGTTCCATCTTGTAGAACTGGGGATAGAATATATCCTCCACCACGTCCGGAGTATTGAACACGATCGCTATCAGTGAACTCTCCCGCATGTAGAGTAGTTCCTGGATATCACTATTGGTGAGTGGAGGGACAGGGTCCGGGAAGAACATTGTTCTGGCTGGATATTTCAGGTAGCTACGGCATCCATCGATGAACGTGCAGAAGCTGTCCAGGGAGAGTGCGGCTGCGACGTTCCTCTTTGGGTCGGTGGGGTCGATCACAACTAAAGGATCATCGAATTTCGTATTGGCGTGTTCCATAAGATCGATCACCAGTCCGGGTTTCCAGTCGCTGGCAGCTGTTAATACCTTTCCGAAAGAGCCGTATTGTATGATAAGGAGCTCAGCGAGGTATCCTGAGAATCCTCTGGTCCTGAGCTCAGAACCATAAACACCATTGCCTCGCATGAACTGTTTGAGCAGCAGCACATGGTCTTCCATTTTGCAGATCTGCTGCTTGATGAACTCGTTGTGGAATGGGGTCCGATCGACCGCAGAGATGATCCTAGAAGCGCTGGACACCTGATAACACGGAACCAGGTCAACATCGAATCCCTGGTAGTGCATGTTGATGTATGGATGCTCTGCATATCGTTCCTCCCATTGTTCTGCATCCTTTGCGATCTCACGTCCCAGGAACAGACCATAGGTTTCCAGGTCCTGACGATCGGTCTGTTCACCGAACTTCATGAAGATATCCAGGTCATGCGTACCCGATATCCATGTCCCTCGTGCAGCAGAACCTACCAGTTGTGTGGATAACAAGGGGATATTGTTCCTGGACGCGATCGTGTTGATCGTATCCATGAGTTCTGAAGCCACATCCCTCAGGTGTTCTCGTTCGGCTGCGGATGGCTTGATCATTGTGAGGATCGATTCCTCCAGTTGGCTCCTATACATATGCATTTAGATGCAACTCAATGGTATAATAGCTTAAGCTCTATTCCTATGCTGGATACAAAGGTTAAAATTGATGATAGTATATAATGTTATAAGATTCAATGGAGGTATGACTATAGTCTGGCAAAAATCGATCGCGCTTATTTGTATTCTATCAATCCTTTTTCTCTTTGTGCTGGTTGGGGTTGGTACTGCGTCCGCAACAGATGCTGTCGATGTAGTGGACATCTTCTCGGATGGGGATCTATGTGAAGCAACGGTACGTTTCAATGAGCCTGCCAGTAATGTCATATTCCGGTTCGAGATGCTCTATCACGGGGAGACTGTGGGGTCGGGAACACTGGACCTTGGTCCAGTGCCCGAGGGAGAGGTCACTCGGCTTGTTCTCTGGCAGCATGAGCTGGAAGAGAAGTATTACGTTACGAACCTGAGCGTGTATGTGGATGGTACCATTGCTGACGTAGCATCATATCCATTTTCCCATGGGACCGTGGCACTGCCCAGGATCAATATTGTTGACCTCAGTGCAGACAGTGCAAAGGCTTCGATCCTTCTGAGTCCCGTCAACGTCTACAAACCAGGTGTTGTGGACCTGACACTTACACTGTTCAAGGACGAGGAGGCGGTTTATACCGAGGCGATGGACGACGTGATCGTACTGCAGTCACAGGAGATACAGATCGATCTGCCTCTTCTTCTTGAAAGCGGATCATCCTATACTGTATTGCTTAAGGTACACTCTCACGATCCGGATATTATGGCAGCCTATCTCACAGAGTTCACGGCATCGGAAGATGTTGAATTGATCAGGGAGGACCTGGACGTGGACGATTATGGTGCCAGCATATCCCTGGTCGGAATGTCCCAGGTGCCATTTTATGGACAGGTGCGCGTTGTGCTTACAAACGATGAGGAACAGATCGTTCTTGAGGATGATGTTGATGTCCTGACACTGAACAAAGAGGATACGATAGGATTCATATGGGACAACGTGCCCGGCGGGGATTATAACGTAAATATCGATGTTGTAACTTCGGAGGGGACCATACTTGACAGTTATGCAACGTTCGTGCGCATACCCGAGCCTGTGACGGTCGAGACCGAAATACCCGACAAAATGCCTGGATTTGGTTTCATCAGTGCATTGTTCGTCCTGGTAATTGCAGGATTGTTCCATCGACGCTTGTAGGGGATCTGATGTTCGATATAATTATACGGAGTGCTACGCAGAGAAAGGTCCGGACCATTCTAACGATCTCTGGCATAGCTCTCGGTATCTTTGCCCTGGTCGTGATGGGCGCGATGTCAGAGAATTTCAACCAGACCTTTGACAATTCCATGAGCCTGACGAGCGACAAGGTCCGTGTTTTTGCAGAAAGTGGAATGTTCGGTGCAGGTCTTACCAACGACAAGGTATCGGATGTCAAACGAGTTCCGGGTGTGAAGGACGCCTATGGGATGTTGATGATGTCATTCGATGATGACCAGTTCGGAATGTCCGGTAAGCAGGTCATTGGGGTTGCGCCCGAGAAATCAACTAAGATATTGCATCCCGTGGAACTGAGATCCGGCCGTTTCCTGAAGGCAGGGGACACGTACCAGACAGTGGTAGGCACGAGCATTGCAGGAGAGTACGACCTGCATCTCGGCAGCAGACTGGAGTTGCACGACAAGAATTTCACAGTTGTGGGTGTGCTTGAGTATACAGGTTCGTTCTTTGACAGCGTTGCTACAATACCTCTCGATACGGCACAGGATATCTATAATGTGGAGGACACCCTCTCCGTCATCCTCACAGCACCGGAGGACGGAACAGATGTGGAGCTGCTTGCAAAGAGGATCGAACTCAGCGTCAAGGGTACATCGACGCTTTCCCCCAGAGAATTGCGGGAGGAAGCGGGGCAGTCCCTTCTGATACTCAGTGTGATCACAATCAGTTCGGCCCTGCTTGCGGCGATCATTGGAGGTTTAAGTGTGATGAACACGATGCTCATGTCTGTGACCGAGAGGACACGGGAGTTCGGAGTCCTGAAGGCCATGGGTGCGGAGACGAAGGATATTCTTATGATCACGCTGGGCGAGTCGGCGTTGATGGGAATTGTTGGTGGAGTGCTTGGTATCTGTACTGGTGGTGTGGCGGTGTACCTGCTGAACAGCTGGCTTACGACAAAGGGCATCATACTCTTTACCATAACTCCGCGGCTTTTGCTCGTTGCAATGCTGTTCGCCATAGTGATCGGAATGATCGCCGGACTTTATCCTGCCTACCGTGCGACCCGAATGAGCCCCATGGAGGCGTTACGCCATGGATGATATTCCGATCCTAGAGGTCAGGAACCTTTCCAAGACCTACCTTCAGGGCAAGATCCCGGTGACCGCAGTCCATGATGTTGCATTCTCGGTATCAAAAGGAGAGCTGGTTGCCATCATGGGTCCCAGCGGCTCAGGTAAATCCACATTACTGGCACTGATCGGCTGTCTGGAAACAACAGATACGGGTACCATCATCATTAATGGGATCGATGTCACAACTGTGCCGGAGAAGGAGCTTCCCAGGATCCGACGGGAGGAGCTTGGTTTTGTGTTCCAGCATTTCAATCTCCTGCCCACCCTGTCAGCCCTTGGGAATGTTGAACTTGCGATGCGGTTCTCCCATGTTCCCAAACAACAGCGGCTTGAGCGTGCTGAGATGCTCCTGAAGAAACTGGGAATGGGTGCGCGTCTACACCACCGGCCGGCTGAACTCTCCGGTGGGGAACAGCAGCGTGTTTCAATAGCAAGGGCCATGGCGAACGGTCCAGCGATCATTCTCGCGGACGAACCCACTGGCGAAGTGGACAGTGCAACACGCGACGTGATCGTCGAAACGTTCAAGGAAATGCGATCACAGGGCCAGACGATCATCGTGGTCACCCACGACCCGGTCGTAGCAGGTCACTGTGATCGGGTGATCCGTATAATCGATGGCACTCTGAAGAAATAAGATCTTGCAAATGTGTCATTGGTCTTTTATATTATGCAATTTGTAAATGATATACTACTGGTTAATCGGTTAAAGAGAAGATCATCATGACTGATAATATTGAAAATGTAACGAATACCAAAGGTTTTGTCCCACTCGCGGTGAAGTATGCAAAGGACATGGATGATAACTTTGCAGAAGGGATTGCAGGATTCTACCGAGCCGTCTGGGATGAAAGGGACGATGGGCTTTTGATAAAACAGAAACATCTGCTCGTTTTTGCGATTGCATGCTCGGGGAACAACACTGAAAGTGCTATTAAGATCCTGGCAAGGTTGAAGAAACTCGGGGTAACACGAACTGAGATAGAGGACGTGATAATGATCGCTGCCTGGACCTGCGGTATACAGAACTTTACAAATATCAGCAGCTCTCTCCTCGAAGAAATGGACCGGCTTGGTCTTTGATCAGTAGATCATTTATCAAATTTTAAACACGGTGACCACCCATTGAAATGGGTGGTAGTTCACACATTTTAGGCAGGAAGTCCCATTGTTTTAACGTGGGGTTACTGATCCTTCTTCAGGATCACTGATCTCGTCCTCTGTCAGGTAGCATGCCGGATCGTCGGCCCACACATTGCCGTACACAGCCTCCGCACGTACACGGAAGTTGCCGTTACATACATCGATCCATTTGCATCGAGCACAGCGGTCGGCATTGGCCCTAATCAGGGGTTTCCTGTCTTTGAGACCTGCCATCAGCTCATCAGAAGTGTCGGTCCAGATCTCACTGAACTTCCTCTGTCTCACATTGCCAAAGGTATAATGTCTCCAGAATTGGTCCGGGTGCACTGCTCCGTCCCACGAGACACAGCCGATCCCAATTCCTGTGGAATTGCCCTGGTTCATGTTCAACAGCTCCAGCACATCTGCTGCACGCTCAGGATCTTCCTTCAGCATCCGCATATATACATAGGCCCCATCACAGTGATTGTCCACAGTGAGCACCTCTACAGGCTTCCCTTTATCATGTAATTGTTTGGTCCTGTCCATGATCAGGTCCACCGCTTTGCGGCTATCCTCATGGCTCAGATCCTCCTGGACCATTGTGGATCCCCGTCCGGCATACACCAGGTGGTAGAAACAGATGCGTGGAATGTTCTCCTGTTCGAGGAGATCGAAGATCGCAGGGATATCCTGCACATTGTGACGGTTGATCGTAAACCGCAGTCCTACCTTGATACCCTGGGCCTGGCAGTTACGCAGACCCTCAAGGGCCAAGTCAAAGGCACCGTCCATACCTCTGAACCGATCATTCGTTTCCCGGACGCCATCCAGTGATATCCCAACATAGGAAAGTCCGATCTCCTTCAGTGTCCTGGCCATTGTTTCATCGATCAGCGTACCATTGGTCGATATCACAGCCCGCATTCCCTTCGTGCGAGCATATTCGGCCAACTCGGGCAGGTCCTTGCGGATCAGCGGCTCTCCACCGGATAACAGGAGCACAGGCGATCCGAAATCAGCAAGATCGTCGATCAGTTCCTTTCCCTCATCTGTTGTCAGTTCGTTATCAAAGTCCTGGTTCTTAGCATGAGCATAGCAGTGGATGCACTTTAGGTTACATTTGCGGGTAACGTTCCAGACGACCACCGGTTTCTTGTCTTTGGAGAATTGAAGCAGGTGGGACGGTAATCGTTTCGAGTCCCGTCCATACCGCAGGGCATCTGAAGGCTCCACCGTTCCACAATATAATTTTGATATTCCGATCATTATTAGTCCTCGTTATTTCTGTTGTTCATCCACATTACCGTAGTAGGTCTCCTTGACCTTCCTGAGCATCTCTTCGAACGTATATTTATGAGGTGTGATACTCACCTCGACCCCATGGTCGTTCAGTGTGTTCGCAGTTGGTTTTCCGATAGCTACAACCACCGATCTGTTCAGGATCTTCATGACATCATCCCTTTTGCCCATTGAATCCGCCTGCTCGAAGAAGTTACGTACCATCATGGAACTGGTGAAAGCAAAGACCGATATATCTTCGGTAAGGGTTCTCTGTATCAGTTGTTCCTGCTGTTCTCCCTTGGGCCTTATAAGGGTGTAGACTTTGGTCTCGAACACTGAGGCATTACAATCCTTAAGTCCTGATATAAGCAGGGGCGATCCAAAGGCACTTCGTGCAACATCAACGACCTTCCCGCTGACATGAGGGCACAGGTACTCGACGAGTCCCTGCGAGCTGTAGACGCCAGGCATGCCCAACACCTCGATGTCCAGTTCAAGTAGCTGTTTGCGTGTCGTGGGGCCGATGGCAATGACCTTTGTGCTGTTGAGCGCATCGATGAAGGACTGACGCTGGGATATGGGGACTTTATCGATCGTAAAATCGATCCCATTTGCGCTGGTAAATATCACATAATCGGATGTACCTTCAAGGACATGCGATACGAACGTATCGAAAACATCATCCTTCATATCCCGCAGTTCGATCATGGGGATCGCGACAGGCTCGAACCCATAGGATCCTGCCAATTTTCTGGACCCGTCCAGATATCGCTCAGGGCGCATGATGGCAACTACGGGTCTTGTATTATCATTTATTCTCATACTATCACAGGAGGTCGTAGTGTTCAGGTCTGAATGCCAAGGATATCATGCAGTTTCACAACATCGCCGATGATCGTGATCGCAGGTGCTTTTACATTTCTCTGTTGGGCAACCGTAGCGATGTTCTCGAGTGTACCAGTGGTCACTCGCTGGTCTGGACGTGTCCCTCTTTCGATCAGGGCAACCGGCGTTGCATGATCCTTTCCGAACTTCATGAGTTCACTGGTATTCCTCTCAAGCATCTTCACGCCCATGAAGATCACAAGGGTACCATTGAATTTAGCAAGAGTTTCCCAATCAAGGGCACTTTCTTCTTTGGCAGGATCCTCATGTCCTGTGATGAACGTAACCATGGATGCATGATCCCTATGTGTCACAGGAATACCGGCATAGGCAGGGGCAGCGATCGCCGACGTGATCCCAGGTACGATCTCGAACTCGATGCCTTCCTTTACAAGATCTTCGGCTTCCTCTCCACCGCGTCCGAACATGTACGGGTCCCCACCTTTCAATCGGATCACCGCATTTCCTTCTTTAGCCTTTTTGATCAGCGTCTGGTTGATCTCGGACTGGGTGAGCCTATGGTCGCCTGCAAACTTACCTGCATCGATCTTTTCGGCATTTTCAGGCATGGTCTCCAGTATCCTTTTGCCGGGCAACTGGTCATAGATGATCACATTCGCATTATCAATGAGCCGGCGGGCTTTTACTGTCAGAAGTTCAGGGTCACCAGGGCCAGAGCCTACGAGATATACTTTACCATATTCTGCTGTCATGTTTCCAGAGGTCCTCTATCATTTGATGCAGATTGCAATGCACTAATAGAATAAAAATGATATGGAACGCTCAGGAGTGATCGCTAGAAAAGAAAAGGATCGTTATCTGAGAGGAAAGATCCTCTCACATATACGAGTGGTTGCGTCCAACATGTTAACAATATGGAACTGATGCCACAATCCTCTCTCTTTTATCCCTTGCTCAGAATGTAGAGTAACATATCCTTTTTGAGTTTGCCTTCTTGCGAGAGTTTGACAGCGATCTCTTCATCAGAACTACCACTGGCCTTCATATCCTGGATCTTTCCCATGATCACCGGAGATATGCTATAGTATTCGTTAATATCTTTCCTGTGCCCCCACACATCGCCTTCAATGAGTTGGATGTTCTGCATATCCAGGAATGTCTCAACAGTTTTTGAAACTGTGCGCCGGTATGAAGTAGGAACCTGTATTACTTCAAGATCCCTGCATGTTAGCACAAGATTAAAAATATCCTCGTTGGACGGCCTGAAAGCAAGGTGTATGACCTTCTCACCCGCATCCAGATCTTCGATCTCCTTCCTTTTGCTTACGACTCTTATTTTCATAGTTGGGCCTCTAAATGTCGGTGAATGTTCAATGACATAATATAATAATTATTGCATAGTCACCTATTAAATAATTGTCGATTGAAAGTCATGAGAATTGATCTCACTTTTTGAACCGTATCCTCACAGCGTCGGCATGTGCCTGAAGTCCCTCTTCCTCTGCGATCGAGATAATCGTGTTCCTGAGGCTTTCAAGTCCTTCTTTACTGATCTTCTGGATGCTCGAGTACTTGAGGAAATGGTTGATGTTCAGTCCGGAGTATATCTTTGAATACCCTGCGGTGGGCAGGACGTGATTGGTGCCGGATGCATAATCTCCCGTGGATACGGGAGCATATTTTCCTACGAATATGGATCCTGCATTCTCGATCTGTTCAAGGATGCCTTCGTCATCGCTGGTAACGATCTCCAGGTGCTCCGGTCCGAACTCATTGGAGAACTCCGTGCATGTCGATAATGAATTAGCGACAAGTATCGCACCTCTCTGCAGGGAGCGTTTAACGATCTCCTGGCGTAGAGTGATATCTGCCTGCTTCATCACTTCGGAATATACCTCTTTTGCAAGTGTCTCTGAGATGGTGACCAGCACCGAGACCGCATTTGGATCGTGTTCGGCCTGTGCGATGATATCCGCTGCGACCATCTCGGGTTCGGCTGTATCATCAGCTATTATCAGAACCTCACTGGGCCCTGCCGGGAAATCGATCTCTGCCTGGTCACGTATCAGCATTTTGGCCGTGGTGACATAGACATTACCCGGACCCACGATCTTGTCCACAGACAGCACGCTCTCTGTACCATACGCCATGGCAGCTATGGCCTGTACTCCTCCTATTTTATACACATGATCCACACCTGCGATCTTTGCGGCCGCGAGGGTCAACGGGTTCACCGTCCCATCAGGTCCCGGGGGTGTACACATAATGATGTTCCTGACCCCTGCTACCCTGGCAGGGATCGCTGTCATAAGGGCTGTGGATGGATAGGCTGCCCGCCCGCCTGGTACATAGGCCCCGACCGACCTGAGAGGGGTTACCTTCTGTCCCAGTTCAACGCCAGGAGCAGTCTCAATGAGCCACATTTTCTGCGGCATCTGTGCACGATGGAACTCCCCGATGTTGTCGGCAGCAGTCTTTAGGTGTCCAAGCAGTTCGGGATCGATCCTCCTGACCGCCTGTTCAATTTCCTCAGGACTCACTTCGATCTCCTGCAGATCCGCACGGTCGAATTGTTTTGTGTACCGTCTCAGGGCCTCATCTCCCTGCTCGTGCACATCGTGCAATATCACAGACACGGTTTTCTCTACATCCATCAGGTCCCCACTGCGATAGAGCAGTGCTTCCATCTCTGCATCGGTGACATCAGATAAGTGTTTGTACAGCATGAAACTCCTCTTGTATACTCCAGTTAATCTGTCATGTTATTTGAATTTCATTTATAATCATTGAACGTTCTCTGTTCCCTATCGATCAGTTCGTCCATCGTGGTCGCCCTGATATTCGAGGAGATATTATGTGGATCCGTTACCTTGACCCCGATGTCTGAGAGGATACCCGCTGCAATATTGGGTCCCACGATCGCTGAGATATCCGGCAGGTTCGCTTCTTTCAATTCCTTTATCGATCCGTATCCTGCATTGTACAGCTTGCGAGCACGGACCCGCCCGACATTACGGATGCCAACGAGTTCCATAAGCTCCGGGTTGGCACCGTATTGTATCCGTTTTTCCAGTTGCCTCAGTTGAGTGGTTTCAACACCGTTCAGGTTTGCCAATCGGGAAGCAGCATGCATCAACCATTCGGATATGTCTGCAATGGCATGGACATCCCCCTCTCCGATCTTAAACTTCTGGGTGATGTTCTCTGTGGAGACCTCATTGATCCAGTCCAGCATCAGAAGAGATGTCTTCACTTCCGAGAGGAACCATTCATATTCCGCGGCCTTGAACTGGCTCGGCACATCCACGAAAACATCGCTATGGGACTGGACATAATCATGGATGATCTCATAATCTTCATTGCGCATGTATAGCAGCCGCATGTCCGGCGTGCTGCATACCAGTTGCAGGAGCGTCATATCCGTGATCATCTCAGCTTTGTTCAGGCCTTCAACGATCCGGGCCCCGGACAGGGGGTCGATGTAGAGCATGGAAATAAGCCTGCCCAGTCCGGTTGGTGTGAACGTATCGTCCCCGGTCAGCATTCCATGGTCTTTCAGGAACATGAGACATTCCTCTACCACATCGGTCAAACCCCGGGATTGTTGCTGGTAGGCAAAGAACGTGGAACCCATAAAGTCCATGAGCTCTTTCTTGTTGTGTGCAAACCCATTTACAATCGTGGACAGGACATGAGTGCGCAGGGCATTCTCGGTACCGAGCTTGGACCAGATATCCTCGGCTTCAGCACTGACGTAATGCTCCATAACATTGGCAAGCTCGTCGTAGTTGCGCGCGATCAGGACCGATTCCCCGTAGGGGTCAAGGTGTGGTCGCCCAGCCCTGCCTGCCATCTGTTTGTACTCGAGCACAGGTATCGGTTGCATCCCGGTGTCGGGATCGTATCGCTTGTAGTTGCGGACGACCACCCGTCTGGCAGGCAGGTTCAGGCCTGCGGCAAGGGTGGGAGTGCTACAGATCATTTTGACCATGTTCCGCCGGAACCCATCTTCCACCAGTTTCCGGTGACCTGAGTTCAATCCTGCATGGTGAAAAGCCACACCGTTCCTCAGACATTCGGCCAGTTCCCCGGCGATCCGGGTCTCACCGGTATCGATAACCTGTTGCGCGACATCGTCCAGTTGTTCTAGCAGTTCCCTGTCCAGCAGACCACCCACTGCGCGAGCTGCACGTTTTGCGAATGATGCACAGTTGCGGCGACTGCTCTCAAAGACAAGACACTGTCCCCCATCATGGATCGTATCCAGAACGAGATTTAGGGCATCGTCCTTGTTCCTCCTCTCAATATTTTTCTGTCCCTCTATGAAATTGATCGAATCACCAAAGAACACACCCTCATGTAACTGGATCGGCCGCCACTGGCTGAGTATCAGCTTTGCATCCAGCCATCCGGCGATCTCATGTGCATTCCCGACGGTAGCCGATAGGGCAATGACCTGGGCATCGGGATTGAGACGTTTGAGCTTGGTGAGGGTGATCTCCAGGGTGGGTCCCCGGTTCCTGGAATCCAGCAGGTGTACCTCATCGACAACGACGGTGTTGATCTCTTCCATCCAGGTAGTCTCATTACGAAGCAGGGAATCGGTCTTCTCCGAGGTTGCAACAATGATGTCATTGACGCCCAGCCGCTCGTCCCGGGAGTCAAGATCACCGGTGGATATGCCAGTCTTTATTCCCAGGCAGGACAGTTCCCTGAACCGCTCGTACTTTTCAGAGGCCAGGGCACGCAGGGGTACGATATAGAGAGCCATCCCACCGCCTCCTATAGTCTTGAGCATGGCAAGCTCTGCGATCATCGTCTTGCCGGATGCGGTGGGTATGGCGGCAAGGATGTTGTTGCCCTTAAGCAGCCCTTTCTCCACGGCTTCTGCCTGTGGGGGATACAGTTCTTCGATGCCGGAGTCAATATAGAACGCAGCGGCATCGTCAGGTATGTCGAGGTCTTTGATCTGCATTTAGAGGTATTATATGTAGATATTGGATCATGTTACAATGGGCACTGTTTGTTCATTGGTAAGTGCCCTACATTATTGATAAATCATACCATCTATCAAATAGGCTCTGGTAAACACTATGCCTGTCTATGTGAGTAATGGTTAACATTCTTATAGAGGCACTTTCTTATGTACGTAGTATAAAAAATGTCACATATTAATTAACCACGTACTGATCACCATGGCTGCCCCTAACAATCTCTCTGATCCGGTATTAGCAGATAGTGCCCTATGGAAATTCTGGCTAACCTGGAATATCACAACAATCCTTTTTGTTCTTGTGGTTGTGGTTTCAACGGTCATTGTTGCAAGGATCGTGGATAAACTGCTCAAGCACCAGTTCGAGCTTGTCAGCCAGCGTATGAATGTGGATGAGACCGTCTATGGGATCGTCCGTCACATTGCTGTTGCTCTGGTGTATCTGGCTGGTGTTATTCTTGTGATAGCCAGGATTCCCTTTCTGCAGGACTTATCATTGGCCCTCTTTGCCGGTGCAGGGTTTGCCGGTATCGTAGTGGGTATGGCGGCACAGAGCACCCTTGCCAATATTATTTCGGGACTTTCCCTGGCAACCTTCAAACCCTTCAGGGTGGGGGATCGTGTTGACATCCGCGGAGAGTACGGTACGATATCCGATATCACACTCAGGCATACAGTGGTGACCACCTGGGACAACCGCAGGCTGATCATGCCGAACCATATCATGAGCGATGAGGCGATCATCAACTGGTCCATCGTGGACCCGACCGTATGGTGGCATGTGGATATAGGGATCAGTTACGATTCGGACATCGACCTTGCACGCAAGATCATGATCGAGGAGGCAGAGAATCACGAGAATACGATGTCCCTTGAACAGATAAAGAAATATGATACCACGCTCACGGAAAAGGATTGTACTGTTGTCAACCTGACCGAACTTGGCGATTTTGCGATGAATATGAGACTGCTCTTCTGGGTAGCAGATCGTTCCCTTGCATATACTATGGCCTGTGATATCAGGGAAGCTGTGAAGAAGAGGTTCGATGCTGAAGGCATAGAGATCCCATTCCCCTACAGGACTATAGTGTACAAGAAGGATATGATGGATAATTGAAACAATATACATTCATAATAACTATGAGCTAATTTAGTTCACATTATTTTATTAATTGAATGTTTATCTGTGATATTTACAATTATTTCACAATGTGGGATGATAGAATTGCCACCACAATTACTATTATTGCATGATTTTGCCAATTTCAATCAGACACCGAACCCTTCCTGCAAACACTTTTCCCTCCTGCATCCTGCCGTAAGCCTGAGTTCCTTACGTATTTCGATGCAGTTCTGCCACAATCCGTGGACATTGCAGTAAGCAAGGGCAAAAAATTCCCGATACTTTCCGAGATTCACCAACCTGAACACAACATCCGGCTCTGTTCCCGGACCGAACTTCACGCTTCCGATCTTGACGGTGTTCAGAGTCTTCGTGCGAGCGTACAGCTCAATCCATTCGATATGATGTTCCGGGGTGTTCGGATGCTTCGTGTTCCT
>JAYEHR010000051.1:0-3731 GCA_034659615.1 Methanobacteriota archaeon
CGCCACCTGTCACAGTAAGTGTCAGGTTTTCAGAGAACTCACCAGTATCAAGGTCTAACCAGAAACCGGCAAACCCATTAGCATCCCAGGTCTTTGCAGCCGAGTCTGTGACTGAACTGCGGATCTCATAGGTGCCAGGTTCAGTCTTTTCAGTGTAGATGTACCACCTGTCAGTGTCCTCGCTTGCCCTGATACCAATGGTTTCAGTGAGTGCAAGGGTATCATCGTCTGGCATGTCGAGTTCATTGTCGTCGTTGGTCAGTACGATTGTGCTACCAAGTCCAGTAATGGTAAGTTCATTGAACTCATCGTCCTCTTCAAGGACCAGTGGATCATCAGATATCTGGAAGATACCGTCGATGACACAGAGACTGTCAACCTGTCCCTGGAATACCTCATCGATGTGGATCATGATGACGTCAACATCGTCGTTGTCGTTTAGGTCCATCTGATAGTACCAGGTCTTCTTATATTCCTCATCGACATCTGTGCTGATGATCTTATCATCCACAAATTCGCCGTCCTTGGTCAGCTCGAGCCAGACCTTGTTACCATCAACATCGATCTGCTGTGGAGAAAGTGCATAGCCTTCACCGAGTTCAAGAGACTCGCCTGTCCTCATGGTGTAACTGCTGTCATCATCCATGAGGATCTTGGACAGTGTTGCTACATCGTCTGCAACTACGAAGTACTCCTCAGCAAGGAAGCCGATCTTGGAGTAATTGTAAGGGTTACTTGTTGTAGCATCTACTGTGAATTCATATTCAGGGTCCTGATCTTCAACTGGTACTGCCTCGTAAACAACACCAGTGTCTTCAAGGATTGTGTCGCCACCTGTCACAGTAAGTGTCAGGTTTTCAGAGAACTCACCAGTATCAAGGTCTAACCAGAAACCGGCAAACCCATTAGCATCCCAGGTCTTTGCAGCCGAGTCTGTGACTGAACTGCGGATCTCTACAGTATCTCCAGCGCTTGCAACGCCAGCAAATACAGCAAAGACCATCAGTGCGGCCATTGTTAATGCTGTAAATCTTTTCATTATTTTCCTCCATTTATTCATGTATATAAGAGCGATTATTGAGATAAAACGCATATTGCGTCCATCGCACCTTCGAACAGCGAACGCAGATACGTCCATTGACGAAGGGCTTCATCACCCTCTTAATCCCGTCATATTGGATTACAAATGTCTATTAAGTTAATTGCCTATTAAATCTTTTGTGGTCTCTTTAATAATGAATTCCGCATTGCATAGCTAAATACCGACACAATTAACGGCAAATGTCGAAATATGAACGTGACAATTCATATAATATTCAACAATGGTGCAGGACACCTTCGGGGATCGTCGACCTGTGAGATATCCTGATACAAACTACGCGCACCAAACGTAACTGGAGACAAGGAACACCGATTAGATATAAATAAATGTGTAGTTAATACCAACCACACATATCATGGCTGGTACCCAATGAAAATACGAAATGATGAACTATGAATTACGAACATGTCCTTTCCGCCATAATCATCGTATGCCTGATATTACTGATACCCATAGGGTATCGTATCTTCGTACCAGAGGACTTCAGGGATGAGCAGCGTCGTACCCGGACCCGGCGAGTCCGGTTCCTGGCCGATATTCTCACCTATTCCATACCATTGGGCATTGTATACGCCCTCGTACATATGCAGGACACTATAGGCAATTTCCTGGGTATCGATCCCCAGCTGAACTATGCCAGCTACTTCATCATGCTGGAAGGCAACCGGGTCAGCCTCTTCCAGAGCATTGCGACCCCCCTGCTAACCTACATCAGTGGTATCGTCTATCTGATCCTCTTCCCGTTCCTGCTGGTGTTCACCTTCCTGATACTGGCATATACACAGAAACTCAGGGTACTGGAAGAGTTCGTGGCCGCATTCATCCTGATCTATCTGATAGCCTTTCCTTTCTATGTCCTCTTTCCGGTAGAGGTTACGGGATACACCCTCCACAACGTCCAGCCCATCCTCTATAACCTCAGTCCTATCATTGCCGGGGGGGTCCGGGTGATGGACCCAGGGCTTGACAACTGCTTCCCCAGCCTGCATGCCGCCCTGTCCGTGATGGCCATGCTAATTATACTCCTGAGAACCGACCTGAAGAACTTCAAGATCTTTGCGGTCCTGACCACCATCACCATCCAGTTCACGATCCTGTACCTCGGGATACACTGGATCTCAGACCTCCTCGCCGGCTCGGCACTGGCCCTGATCAGTTACTACGTTGCTACGAACTACAGAACCGGTATCATCGATCTGTCATATCGATTCACATCCTCCCTGATCCGGTTAGCCACAACTCTCATACAAAGAAAGGATGAAGATGGGGGGCTGAAATGATCATCATTTCAGCAACTCATCCAGCAGGGATGTGTCCTTGAGGATCTTGAAGCTCACGAAACCTCCAACTAACAGATTCGTATAGAACGTGAACGCACGCCAGGACACCACCACGATCCCAAGCAAGTATGTTGGCACGAACACCGAGAACAGTGTAGTGGCACCAAGCTCCGCCACACCACTTGAGCCGGGGGTCGCGGGTATGACTATCACCACCATGAGCAGAACCTGTGCCGCGACCATGATCAGTACCGAGGGATGCTGGTCCAGACCAAACAGTATCACCGGCAGCATGGAGAACTCGATGGCCCAGAACAGGATAGTGTAGAGTATACCTTGTAGCAGCCCGGTGCGCTTCTCCTTCACGAACATGTATATACCGTCATGGAACTCCTCAAGTTCTGCGTCGATACGATCAGACAACCTGGAGAACCTGGCCCTCCGTTCTTCCCTGAACAGTGGAACGATCCGCCCCAACACCCAGAGAACCACCAAACGCATGCGATCCGGCCGCCAGAGCCCATATAGCAGCAGAAACAGAATAGCTACCATGAACACCTCCCCTAACACCAACACCGTTTCAAGCCAGGCACTCGCCACAACATCGCGGAACAGGTACAGCGAAACAGGGGCTGCCACCAGGATCAGTATGGCATCCAGCACCCGCTCTCCCAGAACCACAGCAGTCGCACTTCCCAGCGGCATCCCGTCATTGCTCAACAGATGGATACGCAGGGGTTCCCCTCCCACAGACGAAGGCGTCAGGGACGCAAGGAATGCACTGGACGTCACGATCTCGATGGCCCTGGAAAGGAATACATCATACCCAAGAGCACGGGACATTGCCCGGGTACGCATACCCCACACCACGAACGAGAGAAGATGAAGGACAAACGCAGCTACGATATACTCATGCTTGATCTGGTGGATAGCCTCAACGGTGCTCAGGTCAACAGTATACAACAGGACACCGACCATCGCGACCACACTGATCAGAAAAGAAACGGCCAACCATTTAGTAAATTTGTTCATCCCGGATCCCCCAGAACATCAGCATCCATCAAGATAGCGATCATCATCATATCAACAGATCCTTCTCCTTTGAATGTTGAAGGCCCATCCATTTATAACCTTTGGAATCTCCTCACACATTCACTTTTTCCACCACATTTTCCATTAACTTCCGCACAGCTACACGACCATCCAGTTCTTTACCACATACGAATATGAATACCCTCATCCAAAGAAACTCCTAATATCGATCATTTATATTATTCTACACCTGCAAATATCTGAATCTATGATCCGTGGCCCTGTTATCAGCTCTACCTGATGACTATCCTGTAATT
>JAYEHR010000052.1:0-17144 GCA_034659615.1 Methanobacteriota archaeon
TCGTGAGTTCTCTCCACTGGACGAGATCAGAACTTCGTTTGTTGCATGTGGACTTGAACCGGTCCTGATGTACGAGCAGCAGGCCACAGATGCGAGCTTGCCCTGATATAATTATTACGATATCCCTGGTGCAACCGATCTGATCTGATATTCAGGCGGTCAGGCCCATGGTTTGTCGAATATCCCGTTGCAGGCGATCTCCCGGAGGTCCTTGCGATGAGACGTGCGTTTTTTTGACACAGGATGGCCAATAGCAAGCACGGCCATCAGTTCCAGTGACGGGGGAGCCTGGAGGATGGCGTTCACCCGGTCGCTCTGGTTGAGGATCTCGCCCAGCCAGACAGCCCCAAGCCCCAGATCCTCACATGCCAGTAACATGTTCTGTATGGCGGCACCGATGGCCAGGATGTCCTTGGTATGGTTGTACTGCGTATCCTTATCCAGGTAAACGCCGATCAACAAGTTAGCCCCTTTGACAACATCCCTGTAATGGGTACATTGGGACAGCTGGTCGATGGTGTCACGTTCCTGCACCACTACGAATTTCCATGGCTGGTTGTTCAGTCCGGAAGGTGCCCATCGCCCACAGTCCAGGATCGTGTCTATTTCCTGCTTGCTGATGATCTCTCTGGTAAATTCACGAACACTTCTCCGTGTGAGGATCGTATCGATCATATCTGGCATGGCTAAGCCTCTTTTGGTATTTCGATATAATGAAAAAAGGAACGAGGAAGGATTATTCCTCGTTGAGTTCACTGTTGAGCCAGGGCATCATGGCACGCAGTTCCCGGCCAACAATCTCTATGGGATGTTCGCGTTCCTGACGTTCCAGGGCATTGAGTACTGGATGGTTTGTCTTGCCTTCGAGCACGAACTCGCGGGCGAACTCACCGTTCTGTATCCGCTCCAGTGCTTCATACATGGCCATGCGTGACTCATCATTGATGATCTCTGGTCCCACGGTCAATCCGCCGTATTCTGCGGTGTTGGATACGGAATACCACATTTTCTCCAGTCCGCCTTCATGGATCAGGTCCACGATGAGTTTCATCTCGTGCAGGGTCTCGAAGTATGCCATCTCAGGGCGGTATCCTGCTTCGACCAGTACCTCGAATGATGTCTTGATGAGCGAGCTAACCCCTCCGCACAGGTCGACCTGTTCGCCGAACAGGTCGGTCTCGGTCTCCTCGCCGAAAGTGGTCTCGAGCACGCCTGCCCGGGTACATCCGATACCCCTTGCATGAGCCAGTGCCATTGTGCGTGCTTCTCCTGTAGCGTCCTGGTATACGGCAATAAGACCGGGTACACCTGCACCATCCTTATATGTTCGTCTTACGAGGTGGCCTGGACTCTTGGGTGCGACCATGTACACATCCACGTCAGTGGGAGGCACGATCTGGTTGTAATGGATATTGAATCCGTGGGAGAACACAAGTGCATTCCCTGCTATAAGACCGGGCTTGATCTTTTCCTCATATACCGTTGACTGTATCTCGTCTGGTAGCAGGATCTGGATGACATCAGCTGCTTTGGCTGCATCTTCCACGGTCATGACCTTGAGACCATCGTTCTCTGCCTGTTTCCAGCGCCGGCTTCCTTCTCTCAATCCAACGATCACATTGAGACCGGAGTCGTGCAGGTTCTGGGCCTGTGCGTGGCCCTGACTTCCATATCCCATCACTGCGATCGTCTTGTCTTTCAATGCACCAAGATCTGCGTCCTTATCATAGTATACTTCTATCATCTATATGTCTCCTGAATGTGGTAACTTCAATTAATCCAATTGATCCAATTTGGGCATTTATTTATTTGAATGATCGATCGATCCATCAATTTACGAATCCTTCAATCCCCTGTTCAGCGCAATTCTACCGGTCCGTACCATCTCTTTGATGCCGAATGGTTTCAGTAATTTCTGGATCGCCTGGATCTTGCCTTCATCACCAGTGATCTCAATAGTAAGGCTTCTGGCAGCCACATCTATAATGCGTGCCCGGAAGATATCCACGATCTGTATTATCTCTGCGCGGTTGGTCGCGTCAGCGTTCACCTTGATCAATGCCAGCTCTCTCTCCACGGATTCATCAGAGCTCAGGTCGGTCACCCTGATGACATCGATCAGTTTGTTAAGTTGCTTTGTGACCTGTTCAACAACATGGTCATCTCCGCGAACAACAATTGTCATTCGTGAAATGGTTGGGTCCTCTGTCACACCGACTGCCAGGCTGTCGATATTGTAACCGCGTCTCGAGAAGAGCCCGGCAACTCTTGCAAGCACTCCATATTTGTTCTCGACCAGAACTGCAAGCGTATGTCTCATTTTTTCATCTCCAGGTCAAGTATTTCATTGATCGCAGCACCTGCAGGCACCATTGGTGATACATTCTCCTCTTCCTCAACAATGAAATTGATCACGGTGGGCCTTCCAGATGCAATCGCTTTTTCTATGGCCGGACGGACCTCTTCTTTATTGTCGACGCGTATGCCAAGAGCGCCATAGGCCTCGGCGAGTTTAACGAAATCCACACATTCACCATCAAAGCAGGTGCATGAGTATCGCTTTTCGTAGAACAGTTCCTGCCACTGTCTCACCATTCCAAGACAACAATTGTTCATTATGGCAATGATCACTGGAATATCTTCCTGGACAGCGGTAGCCAGTTCATGGGAACTCATCTGGAACGATCCATCTCCGGCAATGTCGAACACGACCTTATCGGGTCTACCTGTCTTTGCACCAATAGCAGCAGGGACCCCATATCCCATTGTACCGAGTCCACCGGATGTGATAAAGGTCCGTGGCTCATTGAACGTGCAGTACTGTGCTGCCCACATCTGGTGTTGTCCAACCTCGGTAACGATGATCGGATCCGGACATATCTTATCGATCTGCTCGATGATGTACTGGGGCTTTAGTTTGTTATCGGTCTTAAGGTAGTGGAGCGGATATTTATCCTTCCACTGTTGCACCTTGATAAGCCATTCCTTACTGTCGCACTGGCTGACGTACCTGTTAAGGGATGCCAGGATATTCTTTGCGTCGCCCACGATAGGTATGTCGACAGTGATGTTCTTCGATATCTCTGCGGGGTCGATATCGATGTGGATGATCTTTGCATTAGGTGCAAATGACTGCAATTTCCCGGTGACCCTGTCGTCAAAACGGACACCTACGGAGATCAGGAGATCGGATTCCTGTATCGCAAAGTTGGCATATTTGGTACCGTGCATGCCTGGCATGCCTATGTACATCGGATGGTCTGTTGGGAACCCACTGATCCCGGTAAGGGTGGTTGTCACAGGAGCCTGTATCGTTTCTGCGAAATCCAGCAGCTCCTTACTTGCATCAGAACTTACCACTCCGCCGCCGGCATAGATCACAGGTCGCTTTGATCCTGCGATCATATCCGTAGCTCGCTTTACCTGCTGGATGTTCCCTTTGTATGTGGGTTTATATCCCTGTAGGCTCACATGCTCCGGATACGAGAAATCGATCTCTTCGGTTGTAACATCCTTTGGTAGATCGATCAGGACCGGTCCGGGCCGCCCGGTGGATGCGATATGGAACGCCTCTTTTATGATGCGTGGCAGCTCGTTAGCATCCTGTACCAGGTAATTGTGTTTTGTGATGGGCATTGTGATGCCCGTGATGTTCGCTTCCTGGAATGCGTCATTCCCGATCATTGAACGAGGGACCTGTCCGGTGAAAGCGACCATGGGGATCGAGTCCATGTAGGCATTTGCAATGCCGGTTACCAGGTTCGTTGCTCCGGGACCCGACGTTGCGAGACATACACCGACCTTTCCTGTAGCGCGTGCATATCCTTCTGCGGCGTGGGCTGCTGCCTGTTCATGCCGTACCAGTATATGCCTGATATCTGCATCATACAGTGCGTCATATAGAGGGAGCAAGGCACCACCCGGATATCCAAAGATAACTTCAACGTCCTCTTTGTATAGACTTTCAATGATAGCTCTTGCACCCGTCATTCGTTGAGTTGTTTCTGCCATGCTATCCATTTCCTTAGTACAAGTAATTCTATGCTGTTCAAAATAATTAATTATATTGATATTTTATTAGTGTTGCTGTTTTCTTCAGTCCTGCGTTAACTGGTTGATACCATTGATCACGGCTTCGATCGATGCCATGATGATATCAGTACGTGCACCCCTTGAAGTAATGACCCTCCCATCCTTTGAGAGTTTGACCAGTACCTCTACCAGCGCGTCGGTACCTCCTGTGATGGCATCCACATGGTATTCTTCAAGTTGTATATCTGCAAAGTCTGCCACGGCTTTTCGGACACCGTTCAGTACCGCATCCACAGGCCCATCTCCAATATCCGCCTCGATCACTTCTTTTCCATCGACGCTCAGTCGGACGGATGCTGTGGGCATCACCTTGTTACCTGACACAATGGTATAGTCTTCGAGTTTGACCTTTGATTCGCGATAGATGTTAAGTACGGTATCGGCAATCGTTTGCAGGTCTGAATCAGTCACATGTTTCCCATGGTCTCCCAATTGCTTAACACGGCTGAGTATCTCACCTAGCTGTGCATCATCTACGTCAAGCCCAAGTTCTTTCAATGCGAGTGTCACGGAACTTCTGCCGGCATGCTTGCCAAGTACGATCTTTCGCTCACGTCCGAGGATCTCTGGTCCCAGGGGTTCATAGGTGGAGGTGTCCGCAAGCAGGCCATGCACATGGATGCCTGCTTCGTGGGTGAATGCGTTAGATCCCACCAGGGATTTGTTTGCTGATACTGGAAGGCCCGTAAGACGACTGACCAGCCTGGATGTACGATACAGTTCATTTGATGTGATCCCCGTGTCATACTCGTACAGCCATTCAAGGATCATTACCACTTCTTCCAGGGCAGTATTCCCGGCCCGTTCACCAATACCGTTTATGGTCAGGTGGGCTTCCTGTGCTCCTGCACCGAGGGCTGCGATCGTATTTGCGACTGCCAATCCGAAGTCATCGTGGCAGTGGACCGCTACAGGTACATCCAATGCAGAGGACAGGTCACTGAAGACCTCCCTCGTTTTTTCGGGAACCAGCAATCCAACGGTATCACAATAGCATACTCTGTCAGCGCCCGCGTCCACTCCGTCAATATACAGGGATCTCAGGAAATCCAGATCTGCCCGGGACGCATCCTCTCCGCTGAATTCCACGATGAGGCCGTGGTCTTTCGCATACTGGATGGTGTCCATCGACATCTGCCTGACCGTTTCACGATCTTTCTTGAGCTTGATATTGATATGCAGGTCGGATACTGGGGCTACCAGATGAATGGAGTCCACATCACATTCAAGCGCATAGTCCACATCCTGTTCCATTATGCGGCAGTAACTGCAGATCTCAGCATCAAGCCCTTCGGCTGCTACTGCCTTGATCGCTTCCCGTTCGCCTTTGGATGTGATGGCCGAACCGGCCTCGATGATGCTAACACCAATTTCATCCAACTTGCGGGCGATCCACAGCTTTTCTTCTGTTTTGAGTGCTACGCCAGGTGTCTGTTCACCATCTCTTAGTGTTGTGTCCAGAAACTGAATATTTTCAAATAATGTAATCCCTCGTTTGTGTGTTTATATGTTTGCGCACTTATTTGATAGCCTCTATTAGATATAATACCCTTTTGTTATGCTTATTCCCTATTGTAGAATATGTTGTCGGAGGTATATGATCGACTATCTCTGGCAAAATATACACCTATTGGTTTTAGTCCTTTTGGTGCACCACTATTTTCACAGCGGACCCTTCCGAGAAAAATCTTCCTCCGGTCGAATTAACTCACACTATAAATTGATAATCTATATACTGGAACAAATGGCAATAAGCTAAAATACTTAGATAATATCTATAGAGCATGGAATCTGTTTGCATATGTGGGGAAGTGCACCTTCCGTATCAGGTACGATGGTACTGGCCAGACGAGGGATACAGGAAGCCTGAAATGGAAACATATTTTGACCAAAAAGCGATTTATTCACGATTTGAAAGGGTGGCAAAGGAGACCATCTGCACAAACCATATGATGAAGGACTTTTTAGCTGCTGGAGGGATATGTTCATTCAACATATCCGGAACATTCCTTGACCAGTGTAAATGGCATACTGATGTGATCAAGTCCTTTAAGAACCTTGCAGATACCGGTCAAGTGGAATTTATGGCATCTCCATATTACCATTCAGTTTGCTCCCTTTATTCCGATCTCTCACAGTTCAATGAACAGGTGACCAGACACCGGGACACGATCACTGATCTGTTCGGAACTGTTCCAAAGACGTTTGTAAACTCAGAGCTCATTTTATCAAAAAGCATCACAAATTCCCTCAAAAAAATGGGATTTGAGTGTCAGATATCAGAAGGCTCGCACAATGTGGTGAAAGAATATTGCCCGGTACATGTATATAATAGCCATTTTCCTACACTGCTCAGACACATCGACCTGAGCGAAGATCTTGAATTGCATTTTTCTGATAGAACATGGGTTGGCTACCCATTGATCGCGGACAAGTTCGCATCATGGATCAATGATATGGAAGGGGATATTGTGACATTGTACTTCAATTATGATTCTATTGCCAGACATCACAATAACGGGAGCTACATAGGCAAGTTCATGCGGGAACTGCCAGAGAGTCTGGCTGATCATGGTATCGATATGGTGACCCCGACCCAGGCGGTCCGCAGGTTCAGGACAGTGAAACTACCCACACTTGATACTGAATCAACTGCGCGCTATGGCATGCACAGCCTGTTCGGAAGTCATGCGCAACACCTGTACCTGCAGGAATTGATGATAATAGGCGAGGAACTCCAGCAGATCAAGAGTACCAGTGAATACGATACTTTGAACGAGATATATGGTTGCCTCCAGCAAAGCAGCATATTGCTGGATATGAACCCTGAAAATTTTCAGCTTGCATATGAGCGGGCTGTGAACAACTATTCCATCCTTTCAGATCTCAGGCGTGCTATATTGGAGGTAAGGGCATGACATCGGTATGCATGTATTTTGAGATCCATCAACCTCATCGACTCCGCTGGTTCTGGCCGGACCATGGCACAGGTTTCAACAGGTACTTCGATGAGCAGAAGAACCGCGAGATATTTGAAAAAGTAGCTGATAAGTGCTATCGCCCCGCAAACAATACCCTGCTGGATGCGATCGATGCTCATGATGGTGATTTCAAGTTCAGTGTATCGATCACAGGAACACTTCTCAGCCAATGTGAGCAATGGGGTGAGGACGTACTCGATACCTTCAGGCAGATGGCAGATTCCGGATGTGTGGAATTCCTTGATGAGACAAACTATCATTCGCTTGCCGGACTGTTCGATGACAAGGGTGAGTTCATTGAGCAGATAAAAGAACACCATGACCTCGTCTCTGACCTGTTGGGAGTTAAACCCCAGGTCTTCAGGAATACAGAGCTCCTCTACAACAACAGCATCGCTAAAATAATCTCTGAACTGGGGTACAAAGCCATACTTGCAGAAGGTGTGGAACACCTGCTTGGCTGGCGCTCATCAAACTATGTGTATAAGGCAAAGGATTGTGACATTCCTGTCCTGATGAGGGATTTCAAACTCAGTGATGATATAGGATACCGTTTTTCTGCAAGGTGGTGGAGCGAATATCCACTCACGGCAGATAAATGGGCTTCATGGGCATCAGAGGTGGAGGGCGATACGATAAATATCTTCATGGACTATGAGACCTTCGGAGAGCACCAATGGAAAGAAACCGGTATCTTTGAGTTCCTGCTGGCATTTCCTGAAGAGGTCATACAAAAAGGACTTGTCTTTAACACGCCGTCCGAAGTGGTGGACATGTACAGGCCTGTTGCCGAGATCGATGTAGGGGATTTCTCGACTATCTCGTGGGCAGATGTGGAACGCGATACCAGCGCATGGCTTGGAAATGATATGCAGCGGCGCTGTTTTGAAGAGATGAAACTTCTTGAAGTATATGTTAAAAGGACAGGAGATGAGGAATTGATACGTATCTGGAAACATCTTCTAACATCGGACCACTACTACTACATGTGCACCAAATCCCTGGCTGACGGTGATGTGCACTCATATTTCAGTATACATTCGTCTCCTTTCGATGCGGCTGTGAATTTCATGTCCGTCCTTATGGATTTCAAAGCCCAGGTATTCAAGCAGTTAAACGAAATGGATCAATGTGATGTCTCAGAGATATTTGATAGAGGATTCCGAAATCCTCGATGATCATGGGAGTTGTTCAGATGGTGCCGGATCTTTGCATGTTTTGTTATGATATTATTATTACATCCTCAACCATTTTTCAGGAGGGCATTTCTTGATCAAACAGCCTAACGTGATATTTGGGAACCACAGGCTTCTTGTCACAATGGGAAAAAAGGGAGAGGTCTTCGGATATTTCTATCCGAGACGGGATCATGCCCAGCATGTAGAGGATTCACTGGCCTGTATTCATACTGGCGACCGTTTGCTTTGGACAAATGATCAGGAATGGACCTCAACCCAGACCTACGTCAAGGATACGAATATCGTATCCACAGAACTGTCCCATGATTCGGGAATCAAGATGTCGATCCTTGACCTGGTGCATCCAGATGTTCCTGTGTTGATCCGCAGATATAGGATACGATCGAGCAAAGCTCTTCATGGGAAGTTCTTCTACTATTCCAATCTCAATGTAGGGGATATGCATAAAAGGAACTCCTGTTTCTGTGATTCTGATGAGAGGCTGCTCGTGCAGTACTGGCAAAAATACTATATTGGAATAAAAGGTGTACCGGATTTTGATGAATGGCAGGTCAGTAAGGTCGGGGGGGTTGTATGGGCAACGAACTCAAGAAACGATATGGAAAATGGGAAACTCGGTAACAACAAAGAGGATATCGGAAATCTTAATAACGTCGTGGGCTGGGATCTCAATCTCGAAAAAGATGGTTCGTTCGAGGTCATGGTATTGGTCGGCGCAACCCAGAAGGAGAGAACGCGGCTGTATAAAAGGATGCGGGAGTTGTCAAGACAACCAATGGATGAGATATTTGACAGGACACATGAGAGCTGGGCTACATTCCTTTCTAAAAAGAACGATTTGACATTGTCCAAACTCGAAGGTAGCCCCTCTCTTCGCGACGATTTATTGAATGCTTACAATCGGTCCCTTCTAACATTAAATCTCCTGAACGAACCGAAATATGGTTCCTTTGTAGCATCCCCGGAGTTTGATTCGGACTTTGAGATGTGCGGAGGGTACGGTTTCTGCTGGAACAGGGATGCAGCAGAGGTGGTACTGTCGCTATTGCACTCAGGATATCCCGATTACTGTGCTAAGTATTTCGAGTGGTGCAAAATAACACAACTTCCAGATGGTTCCTGGTTCCAGAGGTACTGGCTTGATGGGAACAAAGCGCCTTCGTGGGGTAATTTCGATTACTCTACACAGATCGATGAGACCGGCGCAACACTTCGTGCAATGGATATTTACTACCGCACCATTGAGGGGATAGAGAAGGCAGAGTTTCTCGAAGATGTATGGGTATCGATCCTGTGTGGTGCTGAGTATCTGATGAAAAGGAGCGTAAAAGGTCTTCATGATCCCTGTGTGGGTATATGGGAAACGTATTCCGGCATCTTTAGCTATACCAGTGCTGCTGTGTATGCCGGACTGATCGCTGCTGCTGAAATGGCAGAGGAGTATAATGAATCAAGGCTTGCCAGACGCTGGTTCGAGCATGCGAAATTTGTGAAAAGGAATACAATAGATCGAATGTGGTTGGACGAGGGATATTTTGCAAGGGGGATCTTAGATAATGATCTGGATACCACGCTCGATGCAAGCATACTCGGGACATTTGTTCCATTCAATATGCTTTCACCCCACGACCATGATGAAAGGAAAATGATCTATTCGATAATCGAGAAAATAGAGACTGAACTGAAAGTGGCAGTTAACGGTCATTATGGTGTTAAACGATACGAGATCGACCACTACATTGGGGGCAACCCCTGGATAGTAACCACACTCTGGTTATCAAAAGCAATGCTTACGCTTGCCCATGCCCTTCAGGGCGAAGAAGGTACAGAGAACGAACAACAGCGGTTGATGGAAAGTGCACTTGATTACATCAAATGGTCACTCAGAGGTACAACCAGTACAGGATTGCTTCCCGAACAGGTGGATCGATCCACGGGTCGCCCGGCATGGGCCATACCGCTTGGATGGAGCTGTGCCCTCATGCTTGATAACATCATGCTTATTGACTCGATGCGCTGAAGAGAACAGGACCTGTGAATTAGGTAGGGTATGGAAATATAAGATGAAAAAAGTAAATTCAATGGAAAATAATATAATAGGGAAAGGAATATGACTAAAAACGGGTAATGTTTAGATCACAACAATATAAGGGAGTAGGGTTACTATATGGAAAAACATCGGATCGGTACGTTCTCATGGGAAAGTTTGCACTCAGTAAAGGTTGGCGGAGTAGCACCACATGTTTCAGAATTATCAGAGGCACTTGCAGCAGAAGGCCATGAGGCACATATCTTCACCAGGGCTGGCAACTTTGGGGATTATGACTTCATAAACGGCGTGCATTATCACAGAGTAACGCATGACCAGTCCGGTAGCATTGTGGATCAGATGAACGCAATGTGCGATGCAATGTATCATCGATTCCTGGATGTCAGGGACGAGTACGGCGATTTTGATATACTTCATGGACATGACTGGCATCCGGTAAACATCCTGTGTCAGCTAAAAGCGGAATTCGGTTTACCTTTCGTTCTGACATACCACAGCACAGAATGGGGCAGGAATGGCAACAAACATGCTAGCTGGTGGGAGGCACAGGAGATCTCGTACAGGGAATGGCTTGGGGGATACGAAGCCGCAGAGACGATAATCACATCCACTGTTCTAAAAGATGAAGTTCAACATCTCTATCAGATACCTGATCATAAGATCTCCCTCATTCCAAATGGGATATATGCAGGCAAGATCCGAAAGGACGTTGATCCCGGGGAAGTCAAGAAACGATATGGGATACATCCTCTTGCACCGGTCGTGCTATTTATTGGACGAATGAGCTATCAAAAAGGACCGGATGAGTTGGTAGAGGCTGTTGCAAAGGTACTGGATCATCGGTGGGATACGGAATTTGTCTTTATCGGAGAAGGTGAGATGCGTCCGCACTGTGAACATCTTGCACAGGAGCTGGGGGTCGCAGATTCCTGTCATTTCCTTGGATATGCCAGTGATGATGATGCCAGAGACTGGTACAATGCTTGCAACATCGTATGTATGCCCAGTCGTAACGAGCCCTTTGGGATCGTTGCACTCGAAGCATGGGATGCAGAAAAACCTGTTGTAGCAACCACTGCCGTCAAACTGGTCGAGAATTTTATAAATGGTGTTACTGTGCACCTATATCCGGAGTCCATTGCCTGGGGTATTAACTACGTACTGGACGGTCTTGCGGATAATGCAATGGGAAAAGAGGGTATGCGTCTGATAGAAACGAAATACAACTGGAAATCGATCGCAATATCAACGTTGGAAGCATACAAAAAAGTTATGTGAGTATTCCATTCTCGTGTTACTACTGGCTAAAATGCAATAATATCAATTACTAGTATGAGCAGATTCAATGCCCTCCGGCAGGACCTATCGAATTATGGATCAGGGACACAAAAGGAGTGGATAGTGACCAATGGCCTTGGAGGTTACGCGTCATCAACGATCATTGGCACAAATACCAGGACCTATCATGGCCTGCTGGTCGCTGCACTCAATCCCCCTGTTGACAGGACCCTTTTTCTCTCATCCCTTGATGAGGAGATCCGTTTAAACGGCGAGACCTACCATCTTGCATCCCACAAATATCCTGGTACCGTTCATCCAGAGGGTTTCACCTATCTGAAAGAGTTTTCACTCAACCCCTTCCCAACTGCAGTATACCAGATCGGGGATATTGAGGTTACCAGGTGCGTGTTCATGGTACATGAGGCGAACACTACCATTATCAGGTACAGGCTCAACAACGTTGCAGATGGTGCGGACAACACTATCCTACGCGTGTTCCCTCTGGTCAACATGCGGGACTTCCACTCCATCACAAGTTCCAATGATATCGACCTTGTTCAGGATGCCAGCAGGGCAGGAACGAAGCTGCGATCAGGAACGATGACATTATCAGTTACGTCCAATATGCGATATCACTCTGATGGTATGTGGTATTACAATTTCGAGTACGATAGGGAACATGCAAGAGGGCTGGCATGCCATGAGGATAACTACAACCCCGGGTACTTTGATATCGAGCTTAAGCAGGGAGAGAACCAGATATTTGTTGCTGCATCTACCAGTGATCTATCTGATCTTACAGTCAATGACATTGAAGACCTGTACAACAAAGAAGTTGAGCGTCTGTGTGTGCTTGAGAAGCGATCCGGTCTCAGGGATGATCTTGCATTGAAACTGACCCTTGCAGCAGATTCCTTTATAGTACGGCGTACATCGACAAACTCAAGATCGATCATAGCCGGCTATCACTGGTTCTCTGATTGGGGGAGGGATGCTATGATATCCCTGCCAGGACTGACCCTTGTGACAGGGCGGTTCGACGACGGTAAGCAGATACTCTTAAGTTTTGCTAAGAACTGCAGGGACGGTTTGATACCAAACAGGTTTGCAGATTCGGATAAATATCCACCTGACTACAATACGGTGGATGCTTCGTTGTGGTTCGTGCATGCGGTGGGACGCTATTTTGCATATACAGGTGATACAACCTTTGTTGGAACGATCTGGGACACGATCGCTGATATCATCTCGAATTACACAGAGGGGACGCATTTTGGTATCAGGATGGATGATGATGGCCTGATAACCCATGGCAGTCAGCTGACGTGGATGGATGCAAAGATCGGAACATTTGAGGTTACCCCACGACGCGGCAAGACATGCGAGATCAATGCCCTATGGTACAACGCTTTGCGAACGGCTTCTCATCTGGCCGAGCACCTGCAAAAGGATCCATCGACCTATGAATTGTTGGCAGGGTCTGCCAAACGCAGTTTCACAGATGTGTTCTGGAATCAGGACGAGATGTGTCTTTTTGATTGTGTTGGGGTCGATGAAGACAATATGATCATAAAGGATCCTGCCATACGTCCGAACCAGATATTTTCTGTCTCGCTTCCGTACACTATGCTGCCACGTAACAAAGAGATCGATGTTGTCAGGCGGGTTGAGCAGGACCTGCTGACCCCAATGGGGCTTCGTACATTGTCCTGTGACAATGTGGCTTACAAAGGACGGTATGAAGGGAACTCGATATCCCGGGATATGGCATATCATAACGGTACTGTCTGGCCATGGCTCATGGGACCATATGTTTCTGCATACACAAAGGTCAATGATCACTCTCGATCGAGCAGGGATCATGCCCGTTTGCTCCTGCAAAGGTTCGATGAACAATTGCAGGACAGTGGGATTGGAACGATCTGCGAGATATATGATGGGGATTATCCATATATTCCAAGGGGTTGTATATCCCAGGCATGGAGTGTTGCGGAGATATTGCGTGCTTATGTTGAGGATGTTCTATATGAAGGTTGCATGATCGATGTCTGAGGTACGAGGTATTAATGTTCAACTGGTTTCTTTTGTCATACACCTTGTATTTTGTAGTTATTATCAGCGATAACGAATAAAAAAGAATGGTAAATAATAATACGTATTAATATAATAACGCTAAATACACTCAATGTAAGTATTATATTTAGGAGAATATATAATGAGTAACCATAGTCTAAAAATTGGGGCCGCTGCCGGAGTTGTCTATCATAAACTGGAAAACGGGGAACACAATTTAACCCAGCTGAAAAAGCACCTTCTTGATAGTGGATTCGATGCACAGACATTTGTTATGTCCATTGGGTGGCTTGCAAGAGAAGATAAGATCAATATTTTAAAAAAGGGTAATAAGTGGTCGATAGGTCTCAAATCAACGGATCGCTAAATGAGTATTGCTGATCTTGTAATACTTATGGACCTTTCTTTAATACATATCTAACATCATCCACAACAATACTAATCGTTGGGTATGAGGTTGTATGTAAATTATTGTTAATACAACAATAACATTAATTTCCTTGTGCTGAGGCGTTGGTGATGGGACAGAGATGAATGGATTGCTTTAATGACGAAAACATCACTATAACATATGTACAGTACATCCGGATTATTTTCTTTAGGAGGATGCACACATGATGAAACAGAATTGGATAATACTCGCTGGTGAGGAAGCTGGACCTGGATCGAACAAGATGGGAGGTATCTGGAATGTTATTGATGCACAGGCAACGACCCTTGCATCTCTTATCAATTCCAGGACGATCAAGGAGATCAACCTACCAAAGATCCTTGTTGTTGGTCCGTATTATGGACATAGCGATGCAGACTGGAACAAAGGACTTGACCGGATCACTGACATGGGCGAGCTCAAGGATCGTGACATTGATGATGAACTATCAGCAGTCATCGATGCTGTCAAAATGTCAGGGATAGAGATCAAATGCGGAATTAGAAAAATAGAGGATGTGGAGATCGTCTATCTGATGTTCGATACAGAGAATTTTGGCAACGTCACGATCGAACACAACAGGACACGGATGTCTCTTGAGAACAAAATTAAAGCAGAGGCCTACGACCTGATAGGTCTTGATTCGATGACCTATGAAAAAATGGGGAACGGACCAGAATATACTCATTACCTCAACCTGTCCTACGCCATCTCAGAATTTATACGCACACTTATCAACACCAATGAAGATCAGATCAAACAGTTAGATACACAGATCACCGAACTTAGCATGCCGGTCACACCCCGTATGCAGGTTTGCCTTCACTGTCATGAATTTGGAGCCTTCTACACGATCGCAAGGCTCAAAAAACTGCGCGTGCCAGTGAATACGGTTGCCACATTCCATGCGACGATCCCGGGAAGATCTGCCGGACATCGTTCAATACAGAAGATACGCAACAATGACAGCACATTCCCGGACGGTGTGGCTGCCAATATGACCAGATTAGAATCACTTGCCAGTTATGCCGATGTTGCTACGGCTGTGGGTAACTCCACAGGGCAAGAAGCTAAATTGTTCTATGGAATTGATGCGATACTGGTCCGGAATGGGATCATTGTTGAAGACAACAAGAATGAACAGGTGAATAAAGAGCGGTGCCGTGCGAAGATCCAGATGTTCCTGTCCAAAAACCTGCAGCAATTTCACGGTGGAAAACAGGTCTCTCCAAAAAGGATCCTTCCGCTGTTCTCCATCTCCCGCATAGAGATCGAGAACAAAGGATATCCTGATCTGCTCGATGCCCTTGTCCTGCTCGACCACATGATAAAAACAAAGATACTGGAGGGACGTATTAACGAGGATGTGAGAGTCGTCTGTTTTGTGATCGCAGCACAGGGTCCAAAAACCGATGTACCAGAGGGGTTCCCGGTCAATCTTCCAGAGGAAGTACTTGTTGGAGAGGAACTGAGGCTACAGCAGATGATCGTGGATAGGGGACTTGAGTGTTCAAAGCTTACGGACGGTGGACGATGCGTCTCAGCCGTGCTGTATCCGCAGTGGGTCTCAGACCATGACAAAGGCCTGAACCTGACGCCAAATGAATTAATGGCAGGGTGTATCGCTGGCATATTTCCCTCAAGATACGAACCGTTCCTGCTCACCGGCCTTGAAGCTGGCAGTGTGGGTACACCGAGCATCATAAGTAAAGTATGTGGTTGCAGCGACGCACTTAAAACGATCGAGCATACGATCGAGGGACTGGGCGGCGTGGTCGTGGTGGATAATATTGATCTCTCATATAATGAATCCATAATCGACTACGCACTTGCACTGGATCACTATGTAGATGCCTACCTTCACGATATGACCAGGTACAACCAGATATGTGAAGAAGCACATCTTATTGCCAAGGAGATGAACTGGGAATCACCCACTATGCAGTATTATGAACTTCTGACCGGGGTAAAGACCGTATGAAAAGTGTGGATACCATAATGCAACAGGGATCTGGGATAATGGATCTTGAAACTGCCAGCAAAGATACGAAACCCTTCAGGAGAATGATCAATGTCATACATACGTAAACATTATTTTTTGGATGAATATTGCATAATCGCATCCGAGCGTAGTAAAAGGCCATCAGATTTTGTGTCTGAAAAACCAGAGAGGGCGGTTATATCCAACTGTGTGTTCTGCGGTGGCAATGAAGGCAAAACCCCGCCGGCAACTGCGGTCTATAAGGAGGGTGATGTGCTGGAGGATACGGAAGATGTGCGTGTTACCGGATGGGACGTACGTTGCATCCCAAACCTTTACCCTGCGGTGTCACCGACGCCCGCAAAGATCGAAACGTCTGATTGGCAAATAGATGCCGGTTTTGGGTTCCATGAGGTGATCGTTGAAACACCTGTGCATGGTCGGACAATTTCAGATCTATCCGATGATGAACTGGCACTGCTTATGCAGGCCTATAAAGACTGCGTTGTTCACTACCAGTCAAAGGTCGGGATCGAATATGTCTCGCTTTTTAAGAACTGGGGCGAGCGTGCGGGAGCCTCGCTTGAGCATATCCATTCCCAGTTGATCGCTCTTCCATTACTTCCACCGCTGTTACGACGCGAACAGGATGCGATTCAGGCTATCAATAAGTGTCCATACTGTGATATTGTGGATAAGGAAGGGAACTCTGAGCGTTTTGTATATGAAAATGCTGATGTGCTTGCCTTCACACCGCATTTTTCAACAGCACCATTCGAGGTGTGGATTCTGCCAAAGCAGCATATTGACCATTTTGCAAGCTGCGCGGATAAGATCATGCAATCCCTGGGGGATGCCATACGTTTCGTAATATCGCGCTATGATACGATACTGGATTCGCCATCCTACAATTACATGTTCTATCAGATCGCCGATGGTTCATATCATCTGAATGTCAGGATCCAGCCAGTACTTGCAACCCGTGCCGGATTTGAGAAGAACACTGATATCTACATCAATACGGTCTCCCCGGAAGATGCAGCCTCATATCTAAGGG
>JAYEHR010000053.1:0-9908 GCA_034659615.1 Methanobacteriota archaeon
CATCCGGCTCTGTTCCCGGACCGAACTTCACGCTTCCGATCTTGACGGTGTTCAGAGTCTTCGTGCGAGCGTACAGCTCAATCCATTCGATATGATGTTCCGGGGTGTTCGGATGCTTCGTGTTCCTTCCCACAACCACACGTATGTAGTCTTTTTCGGATTTCCCGTGTTTCTCGATGACTTTTAGGATGGGGATGTGTTTTTCTTTTAATTTGTCATCGGCTTTGTTTGCATCCAGAGGTATTATAATATCCTTGAATTCCACGATCTTACAACCTTGATATTTATAATATCCTCGAAATCCATGATCTTACAAATGATATGTGGCTAAAAAAGCCCATACCTGCAGCCTGATATTAGCTGCAGGCAAGGTTTGTATACGTATATTGGATCCGGTCCGGGCCACTTCATTCGTTGCTCAGTTCACCTTTGAAGTACTTATCATAAGAGAACATATCAAAGTGTCCATGACCACTCAGATTGAAGAGAATTGTCTTTTCTTCTCCTGATTCCTTGCACTTGAGCGCCTCATCAATGGCACATTTTATGGCATGGTTTGATTCTGGTGCAGCAGCAATTCCTTCACTGCGTGCAAAGGTCACACCAGCTTCGAACACCTCTACCTGATGGTACGTTGTGGCATCCATCATGCCATCGGTCACCAGTTTGCTGATGATGGGTGAGCATCCGTGGTATCGCAGACCGCCTGCATGTATGGCAGGTGGTATGAAGTCATATCCAAGGGTGTACATCTTCAACAGTGGTGTCAGTTTTGCCATGTCACCATAGTCATACTTGTACTCGCCTTTGTTCAGTGTTGGGCATGCGGACGGTTCAACAGCAATGATCGTTGGATCATGTTTTCCGTCTATTTTATCCTTGATGAATGGGAAACTAACTCCTGCGAGATTACTGCCCCCTCCACAACATCCAATGACCACGTCGGGGTAATCCTCTGCCATCTCGAATTGTTTCTGTGCCTCAAGACCGATAATGGTCTGATGCAACATCACATGGTTGAGTACGCTTCCAAGAGCATATTTGGTGTTATCGTGCAGGGCAGCATCTTCCAAAGCTTCGCTGATGGCGATACCAAGACTGCCAGAGGTATCGGGGAAATCCTCGAGGATCTTCCTGCCGAACTGGGTATCCTGGCTTGGTGAGGGTATCACGTTCGCACCCCACAGATTGATCAGGGATTTCCTGTATGGTTTCTGCTCAAAACTTGAGCGCACCATATAGACCTTACACTCGATATCAAAGTAGTTGCAGGCAAGAGACAGTGCACTTCCCCACTGTCCGGCACCGGTCTCCGTGGTGATCCGTTCGGTACCCTCTTTCATATTGTAATATGTTTGGGCGATGGATGTGTTCGGTTTGTGGCTGCCAGCAGGACTTACTCCTTCATGCTTGTAATAGATCTTTGCCGGAGTATCCAGTACTTTTTCAAGCCTGTGGGCTCTATAGAGAGGGGACGGTCTCCATAGTTTGTAGATATCAAGCACTTCTTCGGGTATGTCTAAATATCGCTTTGTGCTTCCTTCCTGTTTGATCAGTTCCTTTGCGAACAACGGTTCCAGCTCTTCTGGTTTTATCGGTTCATTGGTCGCAGGGTTGAGCGGTGGGTCCATTGGCCCCAGATCGGCTAGAATGTTATACCATTTTTTTGGCATATCGTTCTCATCGAGTACGAACTTTGTATGTTCCATTATTATTCCTCGCTGGCTCTGATGTACATATAAGTACTATAACGTGGTACGAATATTATAAAATAGTTTTGTTCGGACAGAGTTCTCTGTCGTAATTTAATAATTAGAATAATATGGAGAACATCCTGCAATTATCGGCAGGATGACCTGTATCATGTGGTGGAAATGCGGCGTAGACATCAGGGCTTGCAGCCCATTGATAAGCGCTCATCCGGTGTAAGCGACAGATAGAAATCGACTATCTGAGCGTCATTGAACCCCTTTTGATGTAGTGTATCAAAGAACCTGTCAAGAATTATCAGTGTATCCTTGCTTAGTGGTTCAGCAGATGTGAACTCAGATGCTTCATTCTCCATACCGATCTTCTGCAGGCCGTCTACGATCTGATCGATAGTGCGCATGTCGTGTTGGATGAAATCCTGTCTGACATGATCAAGTTCTTTCTTAATGTGATCGAGATCGTACCCCTCCCCCTTCTCCAGATTTCTACATTCCTTTGCAGTGATATCTGAATATAGGTGAGTATTTTTGTTGTTTATCATCTGATTTTTTTCGATGTACCATTTCCAAAACCCATCGTCAAGGTACGACTTCATCTCCTTGTGTTCCTGAAAATGCCTTTCCTTCGCTTTTTGGACCAACCATTCCTTACGCCATTGGCTAAAATCATCCAAATGGTCTGTTTCCTCATCGTTCTGATTTTCGTTTCGATCTACCATGGCCACCACCACTATATGATTTGATCAGATTAATTCTAGCAATCTTACTGGATATATGCAGAACAAAGAAGCTTAAACATACTGCAAACATGAATGCACAACATGTTACGTTATCGAATCACCGATTTGAACTGCACCACCGTTCTAAATTGATCACTATCATCACTTATGTGCTGTTCCTATATATCTCTTTGTATATCCTTTTACATAGTTATTATCATTATCATAGAACTGAGGACTCATTTGGACGGGTTGTATGTTAACTACAATGTATTTTTGCACTACATTTATAATGTGTGAATTATTTGTATCATATATCATATGTACGAGTACATTCCTATAACCACCTATATTATGCCACAATAATGTCAACGGGGATACCATGGTATCAGAAGATAAGTTAACCTCCGAAGAAAAAGAACTGCTGGAAAAAATGCTTGATGGAGAGATCTCTTTACGGAAGATCGATGATCATACAGACACGGACACAGGTATCAAGTTGCGTTGCGCTGTGCTCGAACAATTGAAGGATATACGTTTTGAGCATATACTCGATTATACCATCGATGCTGAAGAAGCGACACGCCGCAATATCGAGAATATGATCGGAGTTGTTCAGATTCCACTGGGTGTTGCTGGTCCTCTCAAGATATCGGGCGAGTTTGCAGATGGCGAGTATCACCTGCCCCTTGCGACCACCGAAGGTGCATTGGTAGCGAGTGTGAACCGTGGTTGTTCTGCTATCAGTGCCTCTGGCGGAGCCCAGGTACGCATCTTCCAGGATGTGATGACCAGGGCGCCGGTGTTCATGATGGAGAATATCATCCGCACAAAGGAATTCGTTGATTGGGTGAGGCGACCGGACATATTCGAGCAGATGCGGGACAAGGCAGGGGAGACCACACGTTTTGGTGAACTTGTCAGTGTGGAACCTTTCGTTGCCGGCAATAATGTATATCTCAGGTTTGCCTTCGATACCAAGGATGCCATGGGCATGAACATGGTAACCATTGCCACCGATGCCATTGTGGACCTGATATCCGATGAGTTTGGTGTATATCCTGTATCGCTATCAGGAAATATGTGCACTGACAAAAAACCGGCAGCCATCAACAATATCCTTGGACGCGGCAAGACCGTTGTGGCAGAGGTGGTGATCACTGAGGACATTGTCAAACGGAAGTTGAGATCAACACCTGAAAGCATGGCTAACGTAAACTATCGCAAGAACCTGCTGGGTTCTGCACGAGCTGGTGCTATTGGGTTCAATGCCCATGCAGCAAACATTATTGCTGCAATGTACCTCGCATGTGGTCAGGACGCTGCACATGTCGTAGAAGGAAGCAGTGCGATAGTGACAATGGAAGTAACAAAATACGGGTCCCTCTACTGTTCGGTTACCCTTCCATCACTGCCAGTCGGCACTGTGGGCGGAGGTACTGGTATCGGTACTCAAAAGGATTGCCTGAACTTGCTGGGAGTTGCAGGAGCCGGTGACCCACCGGGCACGAATGCGAAAACACTGGCAGAGATCGTGGCGTCTGCGGTACTGGCAGGTGAGGTCTCTCTGATAGGAGCCCAGGCAGCCGGCCATCTGGCGCGTGCACACGCACAACTTGGACGCTGAAGCTGTCACGCCTTATTTCAATCTCGCTGGGACCTGTAAATGTGCTCGATCCGCTCGATGGTCTCAGCTTCCTCGGGGGATTTGTCCTCCCGCACGCCCACAAGTCGCGGGAAACGAAGGGCATATCCGGATCCATAGTTGGGACTTTTCTGTATCTCCTCAAATGCGATCTCAAAGACGACTTCTGGCTTGAGCTCGATACTTCGTCCGGATTCAAAGATAATGAGGTCCGAGAACAGTTCTGTGAGTTCTGCAAGTTGCTCGTCGGTGATCCCTGTTGCCACTTTCCCGATTGGCAGGAACTTCCCGTCCTCCGGGTTGTAACATGCAAGAGCATATGATCCGATCATGTTTGCCCGTCTGCCATATCCCCATTCGGCCCCGATCACCACAAGGTCAAGTGTTTCCATCAGGGGTTTCTTCTTAAGCCAGTTCTTCCCCCTTTTTCCGGGTGAGTATGGCGCATCCGGATTCTTGATCATGATCCCCTCATGACCGGCTTTTAATGCTGCATCATATATCTCATTCACCGTGTTCTCATCATCGGTCAGCACCTGCTCATCGACCATGATATTTGCGGCATTCTCCACACATCCGGACAGTATCTCCCTTCTTTCCAGAAGGGGCAGATCGATCAGCACCTTCTCATCAAAGTACATGATATCGAACAGATTCAGGGTCAGCGGTATATCCCGGACGCTTGTCTGGACATCATATTTTCGTCTGAACCGCTTGAGTATGTCCTGGAAGGGGCGTGGTCGTCCATTTTCGTCCATGGCAACAGCTTCCCCGTCAAGGATCGCAGAATCTGCACCCACATGCTGGCGTACTGCAGATACGATATCCGGTAAGGAATGTGTGACATCTTCCTGCCGTCTTGAGAATATAGTAACCTTGTCCCCATATTTATGTATCTGTACGCGGGCACCATCAAATTTCCATTCGATGGCGGAGATCCCGATCTCTGCAATGGCCTTTTCGATGCCAGGGGTGATCTGTGCAAGCATCATTTTTATGGGTCGGTTGAGTTTTAAGGACAGTTTGGCAACTTCTTCGGACCCGCCATGTTTGGCAGCGCCTGCTACAAGCCCAAGATCATTGGTCACCATATAAGCACGTTCCACTTCCTGCGGGGTAAGATCAAACGATCTTGAAATAGCATCCCTGACAATACCTTCCCCTACCCCGATCCGGAGATCTTCGATGGACAGTCTGGAGAGATATCGTGCCTCCTCCGGGGTACATGAACTGAAGATATATAGGAGGTTCTTGATACGGGTGGCTTGGGACCTTTTTCCTGATGCCCTGGAGATGTTGTTGAACCGCTCGAACACTTCCAGTATCGAGAGCTGGGGTGTTTCATCAAGGAATGAGGAGAACGTAGCCTGGTTCTTTGATCGGCCGGAAAGGGACCTCACGGCAGTCTCACCGATATCCCCTGTCTCCCTGACAAGTTTCTCGATGTCTTTCTCACAAAATCCTGAGGACCTTGACAGTGCTGTGTAGAGTAACTTTGTACCGATCCCGAGCTGTTTACTGCTCCAGGCAGGGAACACGGTTCCCATAACAAAGTGCGTGACCACCGGCAGTTCCTCTTCGCTTACATTCTGCAACAGTCTGGAAACCACTTCGGTCATTTCAAGGGAACCTGAAATATGTTCTATTTGCCAGCACACATCTGCGAATTCTTTGAACGATGTCATATCATCACGTCGTTTGTAGCCACTTTTATCAGGACCGAATATCATCGTCAGGGTCTGTAGAGCGAGACGATATCACTTAATATAGCACTTGCTGTTTCAATGGACCCTGCCCCTCTTCCTGTGATGGTGACAGTACCTGCAAGGTCCGTCTGTATGGATGCAACGTTCAGGGTTCCACCAACAGCAAGCGGATGTCCGATAGGTACCAGTCGCGGAGATGCGCGGATCAGGTCCTCTTTCACCTCGCCCACCAGTTTGATCATGTACCCCTCATCGTGGGCAAGTACGAGGGCTTCCGGTGTGATCTTTGTGATACCAGTGACCTCAACATCATGATAGTTGACATCCATGCCGAATATGGAGTTGGCAAGTATGACCAGTTTGCAGGCAGTATCACTGCCTTCCACATCATTCGTGGGATCTGTTTCAGCGATGCCAAGTTCCTGGGATTCTGCAAGCATCTGTTTGTATGAGGCCTGTTCCTCCATCATACGGCTCAATATATAGTTGCACGTTCCATTGAGAATGCCCTCAATGCTAATGATCTTGTTCCCTGCAAGGGTGTCGTGTGTGAGGTTCAGTATGGGCATCCCCCCGCCGACAGTGGCCTCGAACCTGAAACCAGATCCGGCTTCCCTGGCGACATCCATCAGTTTGCGGTATTTGAGAGCAAGGGGACCCTTGTTCGATGTGACCACATCCCGACCATGTTCAAAGGCTGCAAGCATATTCTCAAGCCCCGCACCACCTGTATCGATATCAGTAGGTGTGGTCTCTATCACCAGGTCGTGTTCCACGCTTCTTATAAGCTCTGCCCCTGTGATCTGTATGGAGGCGACCGTTCCTGTTTCTTGTTTCCTCGTGATCATTTCGGAAAGATCAATTCCGTCGTAATCAACCTCGGCTCCTCTCGAATCGGCGACGGCTACGACCTTCAGATCAAGGCCGATGTTCTCGAGTTCCTCTCGCTTCTGCAGCAGCACCTCTGCCACGCCCTGTCCCACTGAACCAAAACCAATAATCGATGCACGTATTGTTCTCATAGGTCAATCCCCTTCACGAAAGTTCGGCCCTTATCGGCTCAATGACCAACAGGTCCTTTTTCACAGCCACATCCCTGAGGATAGTAATAGCATCATGCAGTTCTTTCTTACCGATCGCATCGATCTTCAGAGATGCTGAGGATGATGTGTCGATATGGGGCATTGAGAGGGAAATCTCCACCACTTCTGCAAATCCCGTGTTGTCGATGGTCTCAATGGTATCCTCGATATCGGTGTGCACGATATGTCCGATCAGGATCACTGCTCCGTGTTCAACAAAACGTTTTTCATCGACTCGGGTGACATCCACGCCATTCTCCTCGAGCTTTGAGATGATGGCCTCAAGGCATTCGGGATCTACCTCAAAGACCAGTTGAAGTGGAATAGTACCACGTGGGGTTCGTTTTTCGTGATGGTGCACTATGGATTTCAAATTCCCTTTAAGTTCCGATATGGGATTTAATGCCGAAAGCAATTGTCCAGGTATATCTTTCAGTTCAATGTCCATTGAGACTCTCATGGTTTCCCTCTTTGTGTACTCTTATCAGAAGATGTGATCAGCAACGAACTACTCCTATTATCTGAATGCAATTATACGTTTTGGTGGCTTCATTCGTGTTCCTCCGGGATTATGATCACATTACCACGTCCCTTCTTGAACTTCTCGATGCATCCCCTGTTCTCGAGATCTGCCACCATGAGACTCACCTTTGCTTCCGAATAACGCAATCGAGTACGCAGGTCCTTCTGTGTGATGCGTCCACCATTGGTCCGGATCATGTCCACGATCTCCTGCAGGTCCTCTGGCAGTGGTCTGGCGCCGGCTCCAGTCTCATCATCTGTCCCCCTATGTGTGTATCCAGTTCTCCCCTTATTTACATCTATCTCTGAACCATCTTCATCCACACATGCTAGGTCCTGTACAGGATCCTTTGTCTCGATCGTCGAATCTTCTTCCTTTTTGCTTCTGTTCCTGCGCAGGAGATAGGCTGCTGCAACGATGGCCAATACCAGTATCACAGCGATCGTTTGTATTGAGGAACCTTTTTCCTCTTCAAGAACCTGTGCCCCTTCTTCAAAAGATTCGGTAATCTGTTCAAGATCATCGCTCACCGTCTCGTCCTCCACGTATGCGGGAAGAAGCAGGAGATCAAGGATATAGTCGCCGTCATCGGTGATGCTGATCTCTTCCCCTATATAGGCTGTAAGAGTGCTGTTCTGGTAATACTTTGCTGTGATCAGGTAGTCCCCTGTCCCAAGTTTCATGGAATAAATCCCATGTTTTGCAACCATGGACTGCGAAGGAGTAGAGTTCACCTCGATAAGTACATCATCCAGCGGCTCGAACGTGTACCACTCGTAGACAGCCCCGTGTATAGTCGCGGCATCGGCTGCGAATGCTGGGGCAGCCATTAACAGGAGTACAAGGGCACAAATGGTCATTTTAGGGATATCTCTAGCGTCCACGATAATACTAAATGCCCGCATGCATATATTCTTTGTTGGTCCATTGAAAAATGGTGGCTCACTGATGAGCCAACTTTTCTGGATGAGCCATAATTATAAGTAGTTAATAGGAATATTTTGACTGATAAACCATCTATTTACATTTAATCGGATATTTATTCCATTTTGAAGCTTTATAATAATAAATAAAGCGTTATAATGCTCAATTGTTATCCTCTTCAGATATGCCACGAAAGTAAGCTTATATTCGAATCCCTTCTCAGTGCATGTGTGAATAATACAATAACGGAGGAATTAACCATGAACAGTATAGGAATAAGATCGTTCGCATATTTTGCAGTCGCTCTGATGATCGCTAGCATTTTCCCCATGGGGGCAGTTGCTGCTTCCGGAGATGACAGCGTTGTAAATGAGAAGGTAATGATACAGACGAAAACAGTATTTCTTAATAATACTACAGAAAGGGTGCAGGCGCAGGTGATGGCAAAGACGAATGCATCCGCGGGGTTTGCGGTGCAGAAAACCAATATGGATCAGGTACGCGCCATGAAGGATAAACAAGTACGTCCAGAGCTATATCGTGCTAACTACATGTCCGCAAAGGATAACCTGCTGATAGCAAAGGCCAGGTTGCAGGATGGGACCCTGTCCGCCAATTCGGATGAGATGCTGGATATTGGCAAGACCTACATGAACAGTACCATTGATTATATGATCACTCGCCTGGCCGATCACCAGGATAGCCTTGACGAGGATTCCGAAGAGTATGACGTGATCGGGGATTATATATCTAAACTTGAGCAGGAACGGGAGAATGCGGATGCTGCCCAGTCACGCAAGGAGCTTGCAGAGGTCTCAAGGTCTATACGTGAGATCTGGAGGGATGCCAGTGACAACATGAAACAGTTCAGGGTTCATCATATCGTAGGTAATATCGACAGGTATCTTGCAAAATCAGAGACCATCTCCACACGTATTGCAGATGAGATCCAGCGTCTGGATCTGACAGGTGAGGAAACTTCTGATCTCGAGGATCTGCTTGATCGATACAACGAACTGATCGAGGAAATAGAGAGAAATAAAGAACTTGGTCTGGAAGCATATGAAGAAGGAAACGATGAAGCCCCCAAGTATCTTAGCGAAACCCACAGTGCGATCAAGGAAGCGAATGATGTCCTGAAGGATATCCTGAAGGAACTCAAGGATCGCCGGCAGGGATTCGTGAAACTTGCAGGTACTGGTAGTCTGGTAGCTGAAGGTAATGGTACAGCCGTACTGTCGGGTGACATTAACGTCAGCATCACAGCGTCCAATGCAAAGCTTGTGATCAAGGACCTTGCCGACGATGCCCAGATCGAGATCGATGGAGATTATGTCCAGATCGATACGGGTAGTGGTTCCGATGTAGCGAATCCTGCTCTTGTATACCTTAATTTCAGTGGTGATGTGACAATTTCCGGTTCACGCCTGACGGTCATGGTCCATGGTGAGGACATCACGCTCAGAGCCGAGGGCACCGGCAGTGCGATCCTTTCAGGTACTGGATACTATGAAGTAGAAGGTGCTGATAGTTCCACAGGATCATTGCAATGGGCTGCAGTAAGCAGCACGACCGATGACTCTGATGATGTCAATGAGTC